>CAZAZI010000086.1:0-6915 GCA_964489575.1 uncultured Oscillospiraceae bacterium
GCCGGCGGCGATCTCCTCGCCCGTAAGGCCCAGATAATACGCCAATGCCGCCGCCCCCGCGATGTTGAGGATGTTGTGCCTACCCAAGAGGGCCGTGGCGCAAGGGATGCGGCCGCCGTCGGATGCGGCCAGCTCAAAGCGGCTGCCTTCGGGGCCCACGCTGATGTGCTCGGCCCGCATATACAAGCCCTCGCCTTCCGTGCCGAAGAGGTATTTCTTGCCCGGGATATCATAGCCCTGGTAAATCCCCCGGCAGATGGGGTCGTCCCCGTTCAGGAAGCAGACCCCGTTCTCAGTAAGGCCCGCCATCAGCTCCGCCTTGGTGCGGATCACATTCTCCAAAGAACCAAAGGTTTCCAGGTGCTGCTTGCCCACGGCGGTGATAAGGCCGTATCGGGGCCGCACCAGGCGGCAAAGCTCCGCGATATCGCCCTTATAGCGCGCGCCCATCTCCGCGATGAAGACCTGATGATCATCTGTGAGCTGCTCGCGGATCACGCGGGTCACGCCCATGGGGGTGTTGAAGCTGCCGGGGGTAAAGAGGGTGTTGTATGTTTCCGCCAGCATGGTTCCCAAGGCGTATTTGGTGGAGGTTTTGCCAAAGCTGCCTGTGATGCCGATGCGGATGAGATCGGGGTTTTTAAGCAGGCGCTTTTTCGCGTCGTTGAGATACCAGCCCTGCACCAGCTTTTCCAGGGGCCAGGTGATGAGGTAAGCCGCAAAGACCGTGAGCGGCAGCAGCATGCCGGGCAAAAAACGGATCAGCTCCGGCCAGAGGCCGTAATCCATCCAACCGCCCCAAGGTTGGATGCCGTTCAACAGCTGGGCCATGTAGAGGCTTTGCAGCCACAGCCGCAGGAGGGGCCCGAGCAAAGCCAAAAGAAACAGCGGCAACAGCAGCCGCTTCACCCGGGCGGTGTAGGCCAGGGGCTTTTTGGCTTCCTTTTGCCGTTTGAGGGCGGCAAAGCCGTAGAAAGCCAGCATAGCCGTATAGAGCAAGTCGCCCCCGCGCCAGATCCAGACGCCAGCGCCCGTGCCGAGCATCAACCCGGCCACGCGCAGCAGCAGCCCGGCGCCGCCAGCCATCAGCAGCCCCGTCCATTGGCCCAGATGCTTAGCCACCCATTTGAGATACATGCGGCCCTGGTAGCTCTCCAGTTGCAGCATGTGCACAAAGGGGATGGCCGCCACGGCCACCGCCAGCGCATCCGCAAGCAGATAAGCCCAAAGGGTCAGCTGGATCAAAACTTCCGTGGTTTCCATATTCTATGCCTCGCAGGAAAATAAAATTTTTATAATTCAGCCCTGCTTGCCGCCAAACAAGGCCCGCAGGATTGAGCAAAAGCGGGGGTAATCCTCCGCGTAGGAAAAATGCCCCGCGCCGGGGATAACCGCCAACCCGGCGTTTTGCATCTCCCGCTCCATCTTTTGGCCCATCCACAGGGGAGTATCCATATCCTTTTCGCCCCAGATGAGCAGGGTCTCGTTGGGGATTTGGGAAAGCCTGGGGGAAAGGTCTAAATTGACGATTTTCACGTAGGCTGCGCGCATATCGCCGCTCAGCTGCCTGTATTCCTCGGAGCCGGCCCGCTTTTGCTTTTCACTCAGGCGAAGGAGCCGGTCGAGCCAGGCGATCTTTATCAGCTTTTTGCCAAGCTTATAGGCATAGACCCGCAGGTAATACCGGGGCCTGCGCCTGGGCTTGACGCCCGCCGCATCCACCAGCACCAGCCTGTAAAAGAGCGCGGGTTCCTCGCTGGCCAGGTAAATGGCCACCCTTCCGCCAAAGGAATGGGCGATCACATCGCAGCCGATGATGCCCAGCGCCTCCATAAAGGCGCGGGTGCAGGCGGCATATTCCGGCACGCCCCAGGGGCCGGGCGGGTCGCCGCTCTGGCCAAAGCCGGGGAAATCCAGCGAAACGGCCTCATAGCCCAGGGAAGCGACGCATTGGGCGATGGAGCGCATGGCCTCTACGCTGGCCCCCCAGCCGTGGAGCAGCAGCACGGGCCTGCCCGCGCCCAGCCGTTCGTAACGGAGGGAAGCGCCGCTGATGGTAATGGTCAACTCTATGCCCTCTTATTTCTCTTTTTTCCGTTTGGGGGAAACCCACCCCTCAAGGTTGGTCTGCCTGGCCCGGCCAAGGCCCAAAGCATCCGCGGGCACATCTTTGGTGATCGTGGAGCCGGCCGCGGTATAGGCGCGATCCCCCAGCTTCACGGGGGCCACCAGGGAGGTGTTGCAGCCCAGGAACACATCGTCGCCAATGGCGGTGCGGTGCTTGCGCGCGCCGTCGTAATTGGCAAAGGCCGTGCCGCAGCCGATGTTGATTCGCTTGCCGATATCCGCATCCCCCACATAGGTCAGGTGGGCCACCTTGCCCCCATCCCCCAATGTAGAGTTCTTGACCTCCACAAAATTGCCGATCTTACAGCCCTTGCCAAGGTGCGCGTTGGGCCGCAGGCGCACAAAGGGGCCTACGCTGGTTCCATCCTCGATAGCGGCCTCCTGGGCCACCACCGAGGCCAGCTCGCAATCATCCCCCACGATGGTATCCTGAAGGCGGCAGCCGTCGTAGATTGTGCAGCCGCAGCCGATGCGGGTATCCCCTTGTAAAAATATGCCCGGATAGATTACCGTATCCTCACCGATGGCGACGTCCGCGTCGATATAGGCGCGGCCCGGGTCGATGAAGGTAACGCCGTTATACATATGGTGTGCGTTGATGGCGGCTTGGCGCAGGCAGGTGCACTGCCAAAGGTCTTCCCGATCGCGCACACCGAGACATTGCGCAGCCGGCGCGTAAACATCCACCACCCGCTCCCCTTCCATGCGCAGGGCGCGGATGCAATGCTCCGCCGTGGCGTTGTGCGAGGCCTCCTGCCGCAGGAAGCCGCGCAGGCGGCCGATTTCAAAGCAATAGCAGGGGCAGGTACGGGTCTCTTCATCTTCTTCGCAGTAAACCAGGCGGGAAGCCGCCTCTCCCTCCGCCGCATCCACCAGCATGCCCACGGTGCCGGCGTCCAGCAGAGGCAGGTTGCCGTGGATCAGCAGCACATAGCCCTCCTCCTGCTCAATGCCGGAGAGGACGCTGAGGATGGCCTGGGCCAGGGTGCCGGTTTGCAGCGCGATGTGCGCCCGCTCGCTCACGTGCGCCTCCACGGCGGGGGCGTCGAACCCGGCCACTACGATGGGCCTGTGTTCGATATTGCCTTCGCAGGCATGGAAGACCCATTCGAGCATGCTCTTGCCGCAGATCTCATGCAGGGCCTTCTGCCGCCGGGAACGCATGCTGGGGCTCTCCGCCGCGGCTGGGATGATGGCTGTGATCGCTTTCATTTTCAAATACCTCTATCATACCTCTGTGCATAAGTACCTGTGTACCATTTTAGGGGGGCCACGGGCGCCCTGTCAAGGAAAGCCGCGCCCGCATGCAGGTATATTTGTGCAAAGTCGCCACCTATGGCGGTCTAGCGCACCCCGCAATAGTCCACATCCACGTCGATAACGCAGGCATACGAAGGATCGACCCGCTTCATGGCCTCCCGGATAGCGGATTTATAGCGGCCGGCCACTGCCGCGTCCGTACCGGGCGGAACCACGATGTCGAAAATGAGGTTGGTCTGCTTTTCCCCGCTGACCATGCGGAAATCATGGAATCTAAGGCGCGGGTCTGCCGCGGCAACCGCCTCGGTCAGCTTTTCGCGCACCACGGCCGTAAGGCCGTCATCCGTTTCCACAGGATCGAGGTGGATGGTGAGCAGAATGCCCATCCTCTCCCCCACCTCCCGCTCGGCCCGGTCGATCACCTCGTGGATGGCCACAATATCCGCATCCGCGCGTACCTCCGCATGGGCGCTGGCGATGACGCGGCCCGGGCCATAGTTGTGCACCATGATGTCGTGCAGGCCGCAGATTCCCTCATAGGCGAGCAGGTTCTCGCATAGCTCGCCGACCATCTCCGGGGAGGGGGCCTCGCCCAGGAGCGGGCTGATGGTATCCCGCAGGATGCCTAGGCCGCTGTAGAGCACGAAGCCCGCTACCAGCACGCCCATATAGCCGTCGAGATTCCAGCCCTTGAAACAGGCCAGGAGGGCGCAAAGCAGGATGGCCCCTGTGCTGATGACATCCGCCATACTATCCGCCGTGACCGCACGCATGGTGGTGGAGTGAATGCGCCTGCCAATCTCAGCCGTAAAGCGGCCCAGCCAGAGCTTCACCAGAATGGAAAGCGCCAGCGCGGCCATGGCGGCCGGGGTAAAGGCCACGGGCTCGGGCGCGATGATCTTCAGCACGGATTCCTTGCCCAGCTCAAAGCCCACCAGCAGCACCAAAAAGGAGATGATCAGCGCCGCGATATATTCAACCCTGGCGTGGCCGTAAGGGTGCTCGGTATCGGCAGGCTTGCCGGCCATGCGAAAGCCGATCAGCGTTACCAAATTGCCGCCCATATCCGCCAGGTTGTTCACGCCGTCCGCCTGGATGGCAATGGAGCCCGTAAGCGCGCCCAGGAGGAATTTGAGGCAGCCCAAGAGCAGGTTGCAGGTGATGCCCACCAGCCCGGCCAGCCGGCCATAGGCCTCCCGTACACGGGGATCGGCCGCATTATCGCCCTTCTTCACAAACAGGCGGATTAACAGCTTCGTCATATGCCTCCCTGCCACAGACCTGGCGGCGCGAAAAAATAGGGGCGGGGCCATACGCCTCGTCCCATGATTTTACATCATTTAGCCCGCCGCCGCAACCTTCGCTAAAATAGGAATTGTAAGATCAGCATCACCACTACGCCCGGAATACCGAATACCCCGGCCACCAGGGCGGAAACGGGCGTGATCGGAATGGAAAGGCCGATAAGGCCCCCAATAAAATTGACCACCAGCAAAAGCAGCGCGCCGCCGATAGCGTTCACCACAAGCTTCCACATCAGCTTGATGGGTACCATCAGCAGCTTGCACACAAGCCACAGCGCGGCCAAACCGATGGCGAAGGATACTAACGAAGAAAGGGTTCCCATTTCCGATCCTTCCCGGGGGACGGTTCCCCCTAATCCGGCGCGGCCGCATCCCGGCTATAACGCCTAAGGAGCAGCACGTACTTGCGCCGGGCCGCCTCCATTTCGTAGATGGCAAAATCCATCAGATCCGTATCCTGCACGCTCTCGAAATACCGCTCCGTCGCCTTCCATTTGGCCAAAGCCTGCTCGATATCCCGCTTGCGTTCGTCCTCTTCCTCAAAAAGCTGCCTGAAGCGCGCCACAGGGTTCACCTCCATATGCGAAAACGCCGTGTTTATATGGAAGTATCCCCCATGGGTATGAATTATATAACCTTTATATAACCTCGCCCTTTTTGAGCAGGCGCACCGCATAATAGGTAAGAACGGTATATACAGGTATCATGATAGCCTGGTTGAGCAGCCGCACGTAGATGATCTGGTAGGGCAGGCCGTAGAGGGTCGTCAAAAGCAGGGTGTTGAGCGCTACGGAGCAGGTAAACTGCCCGGCGGCGATGGCCAGGAGCAAGCGCCTGGGCGTGGGCGCCTGGCCCTTGATGAAAAACAGGCCGGGGATCACCCCGAATAGCGCGCCGATGATGGTGAACCAGGGCACGAAGGGCCCCTTAGGAAAGAGCAGGGCGGGCAGCAGATCCACGATGGCCCCCACCATGCCCCCATAGGCGGGGCCATAGAGCACGGCCGCAAGGATCACGGGCAGCACGGTAATGCCGATTTTGAGCGAATAGCCGCCCGCGGAAACGGCGGGCAGCGGCAGGGAAATGATGCCCAGCACGGCCCCCAGGGCGGCAAGCAGGGCGCAAACCGTCAGCTTGCGCGTGGCGGGGCGTACGTTGGCTTGTTTGGTGCTTTGTTCCATAGAAAAAAACCTCCCCAATTTTCATTCGCCATACTACATGAGGAGGCTTGCCCATCCTTATGCAGCAGCGGGATGCAGACGCCGCACCGCAAGCCGAAGCCGGCTTTTCGTCCGCCCAACAACTCCCCGTCCGGGCGGCACTCACCATGCAAGCATGGTACGCGCGAGGTCCTACTCTGCTTTGCTTCGTAACTTCGGCATCGAACTGGAGGGTCACGGGCCGAAGAGGAACTTCTTGTATTTTATCTCAAAAGTACACGCTTGTAAAGCGTATTATGCGGCGGGCGCTTCTTCCTGCCCCTGCGGTTCCGCAGCGCCGCCATCGATCCAATAGGTGGCGCGTATCTTTTCGCCCACGGTCTCCTCGTCGAAATAGGAAAAATAGAGCCGGGCCGGGTCCTGCGAGGCGCTGACGGAAACGCCGGGCAGATCGCACACCGGGCGGCTCTCGCCGCTTTCCAGCACATAGGCCCACAGCGTGAAAGGATAAGCATCCTGCGGGGTTTCGGCCGCGGTTTGCTCCTCCGCCTCCTCGCCCTGGCCGCCGCTGAGCCGATTTTCGAAATAATAGACCCGGCTGCCGTCCTGGCTCCAGAGGAATTCATACACGGCAAAATCCGTTGTGACGGCCCTGGTCTCCCCGCTCCTCATATCGAGCAGCAGAAAGCTGTCGGCGCCGCCCGTGGCGGAAACGCCGGCGGAAGCGCTGATTGCCATATAGGCGTTGTTGGGTGAAAGGGCAAAGGCGCTGCCGCTATAAAAGCTCTTGCGTACCCCGCCTTCCGGCTTGATGCGGTAGATTGTATCCTTCTCCATATCGCTCTGGATGAAATACACCTCGCCGTCGCAATAACCGATATAGCCCTCGTTCGCCCCGTTCTTATCCACAATGGTGTGGCGCTTGGTCTCATCCGGCACGTTGAAATCATAGGCGTGTATCTGCATTTCCCCGCTGCCGCTCACGGCGAAAAGCACGCTGCCCATGCTATCCCAGCAAAAGGCGCTCACAAGTTCCCCAAAGCCCGCCTGGGTAAGCTCCGTGG
>CAZAZI010000087.1:0-3866 GCA_964489575.1 uncultured Oscillospiraceae bacterium
TGGGAGAGCAGATAGTTGAGCGCCGTTCCATAGGCAAAGGCCGCATATTCGCTTACCGGCGCGTTGATGCTGGAGTTTAGCCCATAGGATTCATATGCGGACGCATTGAAGGAAACGAGGTTTGCCCCCGCGCTTTGCGTATTCCGCACGCCTTTAATTTTGGGATGCAGCAAGACGATCGGTTCGTCCGCCCCGCCCGTCACCAGGCATTGCATACGCGTATCGCTCAGTTGCGAATTTCTATACCGAACCCATGCTTCCTGTAGCTTTGGATCATCCTGCGCATAGGTTCCATCCGGCGCAACAAATATAAAATACCGCCCCGCCTTCATCTCTTCCATGAGCGCAGGATCGGAAAGGGCGGGGTGCGGCGTTTGCGGATCATACCGGTCAAAATACGCGCAGATTGCACTTGCGGCCGGCGAATCAATGCCTGCTAAAATTTCCTGATGCAGCTTTTTCGAAGCGGCGAAGCATTCCGCTGTGCGCTTCTTATCGCCTTTATAATCATAGCCCAGCAGGAACAGCGCGTTGTCACACAAAAAGTTTGCCAAAATATTCACGCCGCGCACATAGGGCATGGGCAGTATCATGGGTTGCGGAACCTCCACCTTCTTTTTGCCCACTTCTCTCTCTTCCTTCAGGGGCAAAATATGCGTGAATGTTCCATCCTCCTTTAAACAAAGTCCATAGGAAACCCTTGCCTGGGCAAACCACAGCGGAGGCATCTGCTCCCCTTCACGCAAACTGTCCCGCGCCGCATCCATGCGCTCATAATAGCGCGCCAGGGATTGTAAAATCATTGGCATACCTCCACGCCGGAAAGATCCAGCACGCCGTCGCGGAGCACCGCATGGAAAAATAAGGGCTTAATCTCCGCAGGATTGGTATAGTCCATGTCGTAGAGCATGAAGCCGAGATCCCGTTCTCCCTCATAGGCGGATTTGCCTATCGGAGGCCCCACGGCGCGCACATCCGCAGGAAATTCGCGGCAGCCAAGGTACGGCTGCTGAAAACACTGGCCTTTCTGGAGCCGCCGCATAATGATGGCGTAAAACTTATCCGCGTTGTCACCAGTCGCGGCGTTTTCCGTAAGGTCAAAGTGCGCCTCGATCACATAACGCACATCTCGCAAAAGCAGGGAGGCGCGCTGCTGGATGCTTGCCGCGGTGCTGATATACAGCGGCTCGTTGCTTCCCTTCATTACGGTGAGCGCATTGGCTGCGGAAAGCTTGGCGGACACCTCGTTGCGGCGGATGTTGACAAACCGGATGGGTTCCATGACGTGGATCTTGTCAATCTTCCACCGGATGCCGGGGTGCCAGTAGATCGCTTCCAGCAGCCCGCGCGCGGCGGAAGGCGTGATCATATCGTAGCTCACACGCTCCACCTTGAGCTCCGGGCGTGAAAACAGAGCATACGGGCCGGAAGCTTCCAGGATTACACCCAAGAAATCACCTCCCAAATAGTTTATAGGGTTATCGCATTATCAGGCCCACACGCCTATGCCGGTATCCGGCGTGCGAAGGCCGATTTGCCTATCATAAAGGGAAACATCGCGCAATACGGCGAGGCCATCGTCCAGCACATCCAAAACACCCGCACCAAGCAGAGCGGCGTAAGCATTTCCGTAGACGTTAACGCTAAACCGCCCGGCATCTCGGAGCAGCTTTTGGCTGCGGGCTCCTTGCCGGAGCTGGTTCGCAAGCTCTATCGCGGTCGGCTCGTGATCCAGCGCAATCAGGATTTGGCGTGTGTTCTGCTCAATCAGGTGGAACTTCTCCGCGACGGAAGCAAACGGAAAAGAAGGGGGCAGGGACTTTATGCCATCTTCCAGACGGCCCACTATGTTTTCCTTATCCAGCGCGGGGCCCTTGTAGCGGTAAAGCTGTTCAAAGTAGGCTCTGACGGTTGCGGGGGAAGCCATATCTTCGCTCTCCTGCATGAGTTTATCCGCCACCTGAAAAGGCAACGCCAGGCTGGAGGGGATGCGCGGGCTCTGATCCTGTGCAAAGCGGAACAGATGCACAAGGCTTTCTTCGGTAGGCCGCTTGCCCTCCCGGTTGCAGCGACCCGCCGCCTGGATCATAGAATCCAGCCCGGCACGCTCGCGGTAAACCGAAGGGAAGTCCAAATCCACCCCCGCCTCGATCAGGCTGGTGGAAACGACTTTACAGGGAAGCTTGTTCTTAAGCCGCTCCCGGATGATCTCCAGCGTCCGCTTACGATGGAGCGGGTACATCAGCGTGGATAGATGAAAGCAGCCTTCGCCTTTGAGCAGCCCAAACACCGCCTGCGCCTGCATGCGTGTATTGACGATACAAAGCGTTTGATGCTCGCGGTTTAGCCGCTGCGTCAATGCCTCTGTGGAGAAGGCTTCCGCTTCCACAACAAAGCGGGTTCGCCGAAAAAGGGCATGAAGCTCCTCATAATCCGGGCAGATTTCGACCGGGCGCATCTCCTTTGGGAAGTATGGAGCCAGTGCGGGCTGCGTGGCGCTGCACAGCAACGCCGTACAGCCATAGTTTTTCACCAAATCCGCGATAGCGCGCACACAGGGGAGAAGGTAGGGCAGAGGCAACATCTGCGCTTCGTCAAATATCACAACGCTGTTTGTAATGTTATGAAGCTTTCTGCACTTAGAAGGACGGTTGGAAAAGAGGGATTCAAAGAATTGTACGGAGGTTGTAACAACGATCGGGATATCCCAGTTTTCGCTGGCGTGGCGTTTATATAGGTGGTTCGCATGCTGGACTTCTTCCGCATCGTCATAGTCCACGTTGCTGTGGTGTTCCAGCACGGCCTCATCCCCGAAGATTTTTCGAAACACGACCGCAGTTTGCTCAATGATATTTGTATATGGGATCACATAGATGATTCGACGCAGGCCCTGTTCCTTCGCATGGTGTAAAGCGTGGCGCAAAGCAAAAGCCATGGAGGAAAGCGTCTTGCCGCCCCCTGTAGGCACGGTAAGGGAATACAAACCTCGGGGTAGTTGCGCCGCCTCCTTGCAGCGGGCAAGGATAGCCGACCGCCGCTGGTTCAGCTCGCTTTTAGGCGTTCCAAACGAGGCGAGATGCTTCTCCAGCAATGGAAGGAGAGGGGCAAGCGAGCATTCACTCAGCCTAACCGGCTCGTTGTTCATAAACGCTTCCGTATCCAAATAATCCGCATCTACCAGGCAGGAAAACAGCATCCGCGTCAGAAAGGAAAGCGAAAAACCGTGCCGTTCCAGTGTAATGATGGGCGGCGCAGGCAAAACCATGGAGGGAGGTATTCCGGCTTCATTGAGATAGCCGGGAATATCCCAGCCGTATTTACTTTGCCGCTGCAGCTTTGCACGCAGCGTTGGAGCATCGGCCATATCAGCTCCATCTCCGCCATCCGGCATACCTGCGTGGTGGCCTGCGGCGCAATAAGCTAGAAGATGGGTATTTCCTTGATAGAGGGCGATGGCTGCCGCCGCCGCATGTTCCGTTTTCGGGCCGCCGTTTAGAAGATATTGCTGAAACGCTGGGGCGGCCTTCCCGATATCATGCACCAAGCCTGCATGCCGCGCCCATTCTTCGCATCCGAATTGCAATGCAAAGCGGCCCGCAAGCTTACCGACCTCCTGCAAATGATCGGAAAGCGGCTGGGTGCGGCCATCTTCGCTGGTGTGGGCAACGAGCATGGATATTATAACCTCCGCGTATATGTATATGATAAAATGAGAACTCGAATGTTAACATCGTTTGTACTCAGTTTGCATAACTAGATAGGTTATATATTTAATATAATACATCTTGTCGATTTGAAATACAAGCTGCTGGTTCGTGTTATATTATGCTTTATGATGCTTGTCTGGTTTTTTAGGATTGAAGGGC
>CAZAZI010000087.1:3876-6892 GCA_964489575.1 uncultured Oscillospiraceae bacterium
CATCTTCGCTGGTGTGGGCAACGAGCATGGATAAAACCTCCCATATATGTATATGAAAAAAGAGAAAACTCGAATGCTAACGCCGTTTGCAATCAGTTTACATAACTAGATCTGTCATATAATTAACATTATATATCTTGTCGATTTAAAATACAAGCTGCTGGTTCGCGTTATATTATGCTTATATGGTTATGATGCTTGTCTGGTTTTTTAGGATTGAAGAACCATAATACTATGTCAGTCAGCGCCTTATTATCTGCCAATTGAAACAATAGTTTTGGAATGAATCCAAGGACACAAGCAAAGGAGACAAAAGCGTCTCTCTTTTCGCACGCTCAAGCTATTTCTATTTTAGCTTTGTTCATATACCCTACACTATTTCAATCCTCAGCACATAGCTGACATTCTAAAATATATGCCGAATTCTGGTTAGGCAGAAGTTTTGGTTTTATCAAAGAAGGATTCAGTGTTAGGTAAATGAAACGAGCAGAACACATTTAGCAGAAATGAATATCCTAGTATTGAGACTGCAAAAAAGCTATTTCGTTTATGGTGCGGAGGTGAAAGAAAAGATGGCCCGGGCACCACCGATACTTAAAGGTATTCTCACAAAAGCACAAAGGTGGTGTGACTTTGTACATTCTAGAAAGATTATTCAGCGCTTTACCGCCTTTCGTCTTTCATTCTGGCGGAGCCGCGCCTTTCTCATCCCTCTCTTTCATTGCAAAGCAGAAAGCACCCATTTGGGTGCTTTCTGCTTTGGCGGAGAGAGAGGGATTCGAACCCTCGATACCCTTATGAGGTATACACGATTTCCAGTCGTGCGCCTTCGACCAGCTCGGCCATCTCTCCAAGGCGCTTAATGGGAACGCGGCGCGCATTCCGACAGCCTTGATATCATACAACATTTCAGGCGGCTTTGCAAGGGGATTGTGTAATTTCTGGGGTGCGTTTTGTAGAACTACAATAGATATTGGAGGAGGAGCCGAACCGCGCATACATTTGGTAATGCCGAAAACTTTGTGTATTCTCCGAATGCCATATAGTTTCAAGTGGTTCCGCGGGGCAAGGTTGATTTTTGCCCTGTGTCGTTATAGCAGCACGGCGGCGAAAGGTGTCAAGGCCTTCAGAGCGAAGCGCGCCTTGACGCCTCGATGCCGCCGTGTTAGCCGTTCCCTTAGAGCCGGATGTTGACCCTGTCGCCGAAATAGACCATGAGCTGCATTAAAATACTGCCGGATGTTTGGCAGGAAGGATTGCGCCGCTCTTGTGGCGAAGCGATGCGCGTAGTATAATAATGATTATTAATAGCTAAGGAAGGGAACACGCGTATGGCTAAGATGGATCCATTGGAACAGTTCGCACCAGCGGAACTCTTATGGAAGGATCGTAAGCACATTTTGGGCCTGCCGATCAGCTTCACCGCATACCGCGTGGATCGGGATCGCCTCACCTGTAAAAAGGGCTTTTTCAAAACGGAGGTGGATGAGCTTCTGCTATACCGGGTGCTGGATATCAAATCCAGCCGCACCTTGGGCCAAAAGCTGTTGGGCGTGGGCACCATCACGCTCTACAGTGCCGACCGTACCCATAGCGCCTTCGAGCTGCAAAATATTCGGCGGCCAGATAAGCTCCGGGTCTTTTTGAGCAAGCTGGTGGAATATGAGCGCACCAGCAAATGCCTGGTGGGCAAGGAGATCTATGGCGTATCCGGCGCGCCCACCATGGATGGCGGCCAAATGCCGCCGCCCTATGTGGATATCGATGGAGACGGCATCCCGGATTGATAGCAAAGAATACCGCAAATAAACAACGGCCCTGCGCCATAAGCGAGCGCGGGGCCGCATTGCGTTTATAGGGCGCGCCTGTGGGTCATTTTACCCGCCGGGCCATTACGGCGAAGAAGGAGCCGTCATATTCGTAGGTGCAGGTGGAGAGGGTGATGACCTGGTCGCTGGGCTTGATGGTAACGGCGGTATCTACGTTGGAGGGCTTTACGGTTTTGGCGTATTCAATGGTTTGATTCATCACATCGGCAAACTGCTGGTCGTCCGCAAAGCCGGTGTAGATGTGGTATACGGTGTTGGGCATGATGATATAGGCCAGGAAGATCTCCCAGCGGGTATCCACGCCATCCCACAAAATGTCGATGGTGCGGTTCTCATCGAAGAAGGATTTTTGCTTGTAGTTCATTAGGTCGTGGAACATGGTGCCGTTTTTCATGTTGTGCCCATAGAGGATGATGTGCTTCTGCTGGGCCGGATCCGCGTTGCGGAAATCCATGAAGATAGCCCCATAGGCGCTTTTTCGCTTTTCTACATCGCGGCCCAGGTAATAATCGTTATCCTCGGCGCGCACGACGGGGTAGTCGATGACGGTGCCGCCAATGGTGATCCAGCCGATCACATCGCTGTTGAGCGCCTTGACTTCTTCGTAGGATTCGTGCATGGGCAGCACGTCGTCCGGCCCGGCAATGCCATTGAGCTCATCCGGGCCGTAGGCGTCCGCTTCGCCGGTGGGCGAGGGCGTGGCTGCGGCGGCGGGTGAGGGCAGCGGTGCGCTGGGGGTGGGGCTGGGCGGGATGGAAGGCGCGGGCGTGGGGATGGAAGCCGGCGCGGCCGGCGCGGAGCAGGCGGCGAACATAAGCGCGGCCGCCAGGGCCAGCGCTAAAATGCGGGCTTTGCAAAAGGTCATGGTACGCTTCAAGGCAGCCTCCTGGGGCAAATTTGAATCCACTATGTATTATAATCCATCCCGAGGCGCAAAGGCAAGGCGCGGGGAAATATGTTACAACTTTATCTGATGTTTTACAGTTTGTTTTCTACTTTGCTCGAAATTTCGACACGTGGCTCTTGTGGTAGGCATGGTAAAATGATAGAATAACTTGATATGTCATGTGCGTATCACAAAGGCAATAAGTAAGATGGAAGGGCCCCACGGGGCCGTTGGAGGTTTGGCAACATATGGGTTTGTTTGAGTTCAACGACGTAGGCATAGACCTGGGCACCGCCAGCGT
>CAZAZI010000088.1:0-6861 GCA_964489575.1 uncultured Oscillospiraceae bacterium
CACCGGGATGCGGATGGTGCGCGCCTGATCCGCAATGGCGCGGGTGATGGCCTGGCGGATCCACCAGGTAGCATAGGTGGAAAATTTATAGCCCTTGCAATAATCGAACTTTTCCACCGCCTTGATCAGGCCCAGGTTGCCCTCCTGGATCAGGTCGAGGAACAGCATGCCCCGGCCCACGTAGCGCTTGGCTACGGAAACCACCAAGCGCAGATTGGCCTCCGCCAGCTTTTGCTTGGCTTCCTGGTCGCCCGCGGCCATGCGTTTGGCAAGGTCGACCTCCTCCTGCGCATTCAAAAGGGGCACCTTGCCGATCTCTTTGAGATACATGCGCACCGGGTCGTCGATGGCGATGCCCTCGCCGCCGATGTCGGTTTCGATCTCGGCGATATCCTCGTTGATATCCTCGGGTACCTCGACCTCCTCCACCACATAGATGTTGAGGGCCTCAAGCCGGTCGTAGATACGCTCGATCTGCTCCGCATCCAGCTCCAGCTCGTCCAGGGTATCCATCACCTCTTTATAGGTGAGCACACCCTTTTGCTTGCCGGTTTCGATTAGCTCCTCGATGCGGCTTTCATTGCTTTTTTTTAGTTCTTTGGTTTCCTGCTGCTCGTTGGTATCCAAAATATAAACACTCCTTTAATAGTAGGGTGGTACGCGCGCCGTTACGCCCGGCGGCTCAGTTCGCCAATGCGTCTTTGCAACCCCATGATTTCGGCCGCCTCCTCCGGGCTGCCGTTATATGCCGCGCTAAGTTGTGCCATACGGCCCTCGAGCTGCGCGCGGGCCAGGCCATTCACGCAATCCAGGGCGGTGGAGACCGGGTCGATGAGGGCCTCCGCCTGTTCCAGCGCCTGGGAAAGCAGGGCGGCCGTTTCGGCCGGCAACTCGCCCATTAGCAGGCGCAAGTCCGGCTTTTCGGCCAGCAGGCGCTCCGCCAGCCGGTTCAACTCCGCCGTGGGAAAGGGCGTTGCCAATTCCTGCATGCGGCTAAGGGCGTTTAGCAGCGCTTCCTCGCTTTTGAGCATGCAGGCCAGGAGGGCGATTTCCAGGCTTTGGCCCGCCGCTTGCTGTAGAAGCGGTTTATTTTGCTTAGTATGCCGATTTTTGCCTGCGCTATTCTCCTGCGGCCCCCCGCCAATTCCTGTTTGCATGCGGATGGATTCCTTGGAATAGCCCGTGCGCCGGGCTATGACCTCCACATAACGCTCCCGCTCCACCGGCTGTAGGGTGTTGAGGAAGGCGCAGGCCTTTTTGGCGTAGGCCTCGCGGCCATCCGCGTCTTTCTCATCCGTCTGTGCCCAAAGGGCGTCCAGCCGGTATTCGCTTAGGCCCTTGGCTTCATCTTTTAGCGAAAGGAAAGCCTCCTGGCCGTTCGCTTTGGTGTATTCATCGGGGTCAAGCCCGCCGGGTATGGACATCACCCGCACCTCGAGGCCCTCCCTGGCCAGAATATCCATGCCCCGCAGGGTGGCGTTCCGGCCGGCCGCGTCGCCGTCGTAGCAGATGTAGACCCGGGGCGCGTAGCGTTTGAGCAGCCGGGCCTGCTGGGATGTAAGGGCCGTACCCAAGCTGGCCACGGCGTTATCCACGCCGTGCTTATGGAGGCTGACTACGTCCATATAGCCTTCGACCATAATCAAATCGCCCGGGCGCTTGCCCTTTTGCCGGTTGAGGCCATAGAGGTTGTAGCGCTTATTGAAGATGAGCGTATCCCCGGTATTGAGGTATTTGGGCGTTTCATCCCCCATCGCCCGCGCGCCAAAGCCGATCACCCGGCCTGCGGCGGAGATGATGGGGAAGATAATCCGGTCGCGATAAGCGTCGTACACACCGCCCTTTTTGCCGCGGATAGCCAGCCCCGCCTCCACCAGCGTTCCTTCGGAAACGCCCTGCGCCTTCATATGCAGCGCCAGGTTGTCCCATCCGGGCGGCGCGTAGCCCAGGCCAAAGGCTTTAACCACACCCGCGTCCACCCCCCGGCCGATCAGGTATTGCCGGGCCCTGGAGCCGCCCTCGGCCAGAAGCTGGCGCACGTAAAAGCGGGCGGCCTCCTTGCAGGCGGCATAGAGCCGCTCCTTTTGCACGCGCTCCTTGCGCAGCCGCTCGTCGTTGACCTCTTCGGGCAGCTCCATACCGGCGCGCTGGGCCAGGCTCCTGATTGCCTCTGTATAGGTGAGCTTTTCGGCTTCCATCACGAATTGGACGACCCCGCCCCCCGCGTGGCAGCCAAAGCAATAATAGAGCTGGCTATCCGGCGTAACCGAAAAGGAGGGCGTTTTTTCGCTGTGGAAGGGGCAGCAGCCCCACAGCCTGCGGCCATTGGGCTTTAGCTGGGTATATTCGGAAGCGATGGTGGCCAGGTCGCTCTTCCCGAGCAGCTCCTGCATCCAGGCTTCGGGAAATTTCGCCATTGCCATCCCTCCTTCTCCATCAAATGATCTTATTCGACGCCGGCGCCAAAAATCCTTCCCGCCCTGCCAAATTTAAGGCGGCTATCGCCATTATACCCATTCCGAGGGTACGAACAAACGGGTGAAGTCCGTAATCGCATAGCGGTCGCTCATGCAGGCGATATAATCCGCGGCCACGCGCTCCAGCCCGTCCGCCGGGATGTTTTGCCGGAACTCCTCCGGCAAAAGCGCCTCGTGGGCCAGATAATAGCGGTAGAGCTCCGCGACCACGTGCTTGCCCTTTTCCTCTTCTTTCTTGGCCGTGTGGTTGAGGTAGACCCGCTCGAACATGAAATCGCGAAGCAGCGCAAACTGCGCCGCCATCTCCTCGCTCAGGGCGATGCGCGGCTGATCAAAGCTCTCTGCCAGAACGTCGCAGATCAGGCTGTTGATCCGCTCGCCGTGGGTATCGCCCATGCGCGCATTGCAGCAGGCGGGAATATCCGCCGGGGAAAGCACGCCGGCGCGGATGGCGTCGTCGATATCGTGGTTGATGTAGGCGATGCGGTCGGCCAGGCTCACCACCTGGCCCTCCAAAGTAGCCGGCTCGCCCTCCCGTTTGTGGTGCAGGATGCCGTCGCGCACCTCAAAGGTGAGGTTGAGGCCTTTGCCGTTGTTCTCGAGCTTTTCCACCACCCTTAGGCTCTGGGTATTATGCTCGAAGCCGCCGGGCACCAGCTCATTGAGCACGAATTCGCCCGCGTGGCCAAAGGGCGTATGCCCGAGATCGTGCCCCAGGGCGATGGCCTCGGTTAGATCTTCGTTAAGCCGCAGGCCCCGGGCGATGGTGCGGGCGATTTGATTCACCTCAAGGGTATGGGTGAGGCGGGTGCGGTAATGATCCCCCACGGGAGAAAGGAACACCTGCGTTTTATGCTTAAGGCGGCGGAAGGACTTGCAATGGATGATGCGATCCCGATCCCGCATATAGGCCGTGCGCACGGGACAATCCGCCAAGGGGCGCTCCCGGCCCCGGCTTTTTGCGGCGCGGGCCGCGTAGGGTGAGAGCAGCTTGTCCTCCAAACCTTCTAAATAAAGGCGATAATCCTCGCTCCGTATGCTTTGCGTGCCCATGGCGATCCTCCCGAATGGTTCTACTATGTTATTTCTACGCCGGGGCGTAAAAATCCTGCCCACTCCGCAAAAAAATGCGGGCCGGCAGGAAGGACGGCAATGTGCGGGCCAGCCTGATTACCCCGCGTGGCGGTAGGCGTGGCCGGCGGAAAGCGCAAGGCCTTTATAGGCGAACATCTCGCTCACGGTAACCAGTTTATACCCCCGGGCGATCAGCTCCGGAACAACCTTTTCCACCGCATCCGCGGTTTCGGTATATACATCGTGCATAAGGATGATATCCCCATCCTTCACTTCATCCAGCACGGATGCAATGGTCTTGGAGGGATTGCGGGTGCTCCAATCCCTGGTGTCGATGCTCCACATGATAAGGGGATAGGGCACCAGCTCTAAAACGTGGCTGTCCCGCCAGCCCTTGCCGTGGGGCGGCCGCACTAGGGCGCAGCCCGCGCCCGTAATCTGCATCACCAGCTCGTTTACGGATTCGATCTGCTGCAAAGCGTCCTGGTCATTGAGGGCGGTAAGGTCTTTATGGTTATAGGTGTGGTTGCCAATCTCGCAGCCCAGGCCATAAGATCGCGCCACCAGTTCCGGATAAAGCGCGGCCTGCTTGCCCTGGATGAAAAAGGTCGCTACCACGCCGTTTTGCTCGAGAATATCCAAAATGCGGTCTGTGCTGCCCGCAAGGGGCCCATCGTCAAAGGTGAGGGCCACCATAGGCGAGTCGAGATCCACTTCGGGGCGGGCGGACATCTCTTCCGGGATAGGCTCCGGCCCCGCCGGCAGCATCGCCCCGGCCACTTCCTGCACGGCGTCCGCCAGGGAAGGGGTGCTCACCGGCGCCGGCGTTAGCGTTGGCATTGGCGTTGGCGCCGGGGTCTCCGCCGCCTGCGCGGCAGGCGCCTCCTGCCACACCGCCTGCGGGCCGCACCCCACAAGGCTCCCACAAAAAATACATGCCGCCAATACAACCGCCCAAATCCGCCTCATGCCGCTTCTTTCTCCGGCGTCGCTAAACTCCGCGCCGCCGGCCGCTTGTCCTTTATATGCAGGATAGCGCGGTTCTTGTCGAAATACAATCCTTTCGCCCCCGAGTTTACAGTTTATTTTCCATTTCTGGTTCCATTATGCAGAGGGGCTCCCGGCATCTATGCGGCCCGCCTTGCAAACGCGCCGATTTTCCCCTATAATTGTAGCGTGGAAACGGAGGAGTTTTAACAGCTTGAAGACCAGCGATTTTTACTACGACCTGCCCCCCGCCCTCATCGCCCAAACCCCGATTGCGGATCGAAGCGCCTCCCGCCTGCTGGTGTATGACCGTGCGGCGCGCGGCATATGCGACGGGTCGTTCACCGATATTCTTAATTACCTCCGCCCGGGCGACGTGCTGGTGCGCAACACCACCCGGGTGATCCCCGCGAGGCTCCACGGCATCCGGGAGGATACCGGCGGCATGATGGAATTCCTTTTACTCAAGCGGCTGGATGAAACCCATTGGGAATGCTTGGTCAAGCCCGGTAGGCGGGCAAAAGAGGGCCTTGCCTTCCGTATGACGGACGAGCTGTGGGCCACCGTGGGCCCGCCCACGGAAGCGGGCGGCCGGGTGATCGAGCTGCATTACAAAGGCATCTTTGAAGAGGTGCTCGACCGGGCGGGCGAAATGCCCCTGCCACCCTATATCACGGAGCGCCTGGAAGATAAAGAGCGTTATCAAACCGTATACGCCCGGGAGAGCGGCTCCGCGGCGGCCCCTACCGCAGGGCTGCATTTTACGCCCGCGCTGCTGGCGGCCCTGCAAGCGCGGGGCGTGGCCATCGTGGATATCCTGCTGCACGTGGGCCTGGGTACCTTTCGCCCGGTTAGCGCGCAGACGGTGGAGGCGCACCGCATGCACGCCGAATATTATGAGGTGACGCCGGAAGCGGCCAACGCCATCAACGCAGCCCGCGCCGCCGGGGGCAAGGTTGTTTGCGTGGGCACCACCAGCTGCCGCACGCTGGAAAGCGTGGCGGATGAGGCGGGCCTAATTCATCCCAAATCGGGCTGGACGGATATTTTTATCACCCCGGGTTACCGCTTTAAGGCTGTGGACCGCCTCATCACCAATTTCCACCTGCCGGAATCCACCCTGCTGATGCTGGTGAGCGCCTTGTGCAGCCGGGAAGAGATGCTGTCCGTTTACCGGCATGCGGTGGAAGAGAAGTACCGTTTCTTCAGCTTTGGGGACGCGATGCTCATCCTCTAGAGGCGGGCGGCAGTTCCTATTGATATTGATACTTGTGCGATGAAGGAGTTTTATGCGCAATCCTGCTTTTCAGTTTGAGCTGCTCCACGTTTGCGTCCAGAGCGGGGCGCGGCGGGGCCGGCTCCACACCCCCCATGGGGTTATCGAAACCCCGTGCTACATGCCGGTGGGCACCCAGGCTACCGTCAAGGCCATGTTGCCGCGCGATCTCAAAGAGATCGGCACCATGATCCTGCTAGCCAATACATACCACCTCTTTGAGCGGCCCGGTCACGAGCTAGTGCGCGAGGCCGGCGGGCTGCATAACTTCATGCGTTGGGATGGCCCCATCCTTACGGACAGCGGCGGCTTCCAGGTATTCAGCCTGGCCGCATCCAATAAAATTAAGGAAGATGGCGTGGAATTTCGCTCGCTGCTCGATGGCCGCAAGCATTTCTTCACCCCGGAATCCGTCATGGAGATCGAGCAGGCCCTGGGCGCGGATATCGCCATGGCCTTTGACGAGTGCGCCCCTTACCCCTGCGACCACGCTTACGCCAAAGCCGCCATGGAGCGCACCCATCGCTGGGTGCAGCGCTGCCAGGCCGCCCACACCCGGGAAGATCAGGCTCTGTTCGGCATCGTGCAGGGCGGCGCGTATGCCGGCCTGCGGGTGGAAAGCGCCAAATTCCTAAGTGACCTTGATATGACGGGCTACGGCATCGGCGGGCTTTCCGTAGGCGAGCCCAAGCCCATCATGTATGAAATGCTGGAAGAGCTGATGCCCTATATGCCCGGGGACCGACCCCGCTACCTCATGGGCGTGGGCAGCCCGGACTGCCTGGTGGAAGGCACCATCCGTGGCATCGATATGTTCGACTGCGTGCTGCAAACCCGCATCGCCCGCAACGGCCTTGCCCTCACCGGCAAGGGCAAGCGCATGCTGCGCAACGCCCGCTTTGAGCACGATTTTGCCGTGATCGAGGAGGGCTGCGATTGCTACGCCTGCCGGAATGGTTTCACGCGCGCTTACCTGCGGCACCTGGTCAAGTGCAAGGAAATCCTGGCCAGCCAGCTCATCACCCTGCACAACCTGCGCTTTTCCCT
>CAZAZI010000089.1:0-303 GCA_964489575.1 uncultured Oscillospiraceae bacterium
AACTGCATTTTTTTACACGAAGGCCCACGCCGCTGTCCGCTTATGAAAGTTACAGGGATTTCATCCCCCCTACCCCCAACGGTCACCACTCTTAGCAGTGATGGATGAGTGACAGCTCTTACATAGACTCATTAGGTTAGAGAAGTCATTGCTACCACCTTGGGCTAAGGGTTTGATGTGATGGACCTCCTCTACAGGGGTCATCCTTCCGTGTTTCTTACATTCTTCACATAGGGGGTGGAGCTTTACATACCTATCCCTGATCCGCTTCCAAGCCCTACCGTATCTCTTGTTGGAGTTAGG
>CAZAZI010000089.1:313-6854 GCA_964489575.1 uncultured Oscillospiraceae bacterium
CTTGTTATAGTTTTTATTAACTAGGCTCTTGTGTTCCTTACAGTACCTATCATAAGTAAGATGGGGACAACCAGGATAGCCACAGGGGCTTTTAGGTTTCCTAGGCATTCTAGCACCTCCTTAATTTTAGGCATAAAAAAACCTCCACAGATTTTTCCGTGAAGGTCTAATATATTTTTCGCTATTTTAATAATATCATAAAAGCTTAATGCAAAGTAGTGAAAATCACTGCACATTTTTTATAGGTAGAATGTCTTTTAGGGCCGCACCATGTAGGTTATAAATATTTCTGACACCATAATTCATGTCTACAGCTATCTGTTCCCATGTTTTAAAGCAGAGGTAACGAAGCTCTAAAAGCATCTGATGTTCTGGATTGGGTACGGCTTTTATAATATTTACAATTTCGACCTTTAAATCCACCAGCCTATCAACTTCTTTATTTATTTCCTCCTGAAGGTCTATAATTTTACAAATAGTATCCTCCATGGTAGAAGTGGATCTGTTAGGATTCTTAGGCATATCTGAAAGGGTAACTGATGCTCTAGTTGCCAAGGCATTAAGTGAATCAAGTTGTTCTATTTTACTCTTTATCCTTTGGTCTAGCCTGTAAGCTTGACTTAGAAAATCTTTAGCTGTCATAGGATATACCTCCTTCTTTTAAGGTTCGCTTTCACTGCATCTATAAGATTTGATTGTGTCTTTTCTTTTCTCTTTATTGCCTCCATTACATCTTCATCAATAGTTCCTTTGGCAATGATATGATGGATTACAACTGTTTCATTTTGTCCCTGTCTCCATAGCCTTGCATTAGTCTGTTGATAAAGTTCTAAAGACCAAGTAAGACCAAACCATATAATAGTTGAGCCACCGCTTTGAAGATTAAGTCCATGTCCCGCCGATGCTGGATGAATTACTGCTACAGGGATAAGTCCTTCATTCCACTCCTTGATATCCTTAGAAGTTTTTATTTCACGGATTTTAAATCTATTTTTAATTCTCTCAAGGTCATGGTTATACCAATATGCAATTAGAACTGGTTTCCCATTGGCTCCTTCTATTAAATCTTCAAGGGCATCTAGCTTTCTATCATGAATATAGTGGGCTCTTTTCTCTTCATCGTAGACTGCACCATTTGCCATCTGTAGAAGCTTACCCGAAAGAACCGCCGCATTAATTGCATCTATTTCCTCTTCCTTAAGTTTAATCACCATATCTTCACGAAAATTATCATACAAGTCTTGCTCATTAGGGTTCATGTGGACAGGTACTTCATTAATTATGCATTCAGGCATTTTTAGATAATCTACTGATTTCATGGATATGGTTATATCAGAAATAAGATTATAAATAGCCTTATCTGCACCTATAATTGGCTTATAAGAAAAAATCATATGTTGATTTCTTTTATCTGGCTCAAAGAAGGAATTACGGTAGTGAGTTATATACCTTCCCAGTCTTTTGCCCATATCTAGAATTCGAAACTCTGCCCATAAATCCATAAGACCATTACTTGAAGGTGTTCCTGTAAGACCTACAATTCTTTTTACTTTTGGCCTAACTTTTAATAGACTTTTAAACCTTTTAGAAGTATGGGATTTAAAAGACGATAATTCATCAATAACTACCATGTCATAATCAAAGGGAAGATTGCTTTTATTTACTAGCCAGTCAACATTCTCTCTATTTATAAGATAGATGCTTGCTGGCCTTTTAAGTGCTGATATCCTTTCAGCTTCTGTTCCTATAGCCACTTGAAAATCTAAACCCTTTAAATGTTCCCATTTATTTATTTCAGCAGGCCATGTATCTCTTGCTACTCTAAGTGGTGCTATAACTAAAACCTTTCCAACTTCAAAACTATCAAGGCATAAATCTAGGATAGCAGTTAAGGTTATAATACTTTTTCCTAGTCCCATTTCTAAAAATATGGCAGCTATGGAGTTGTCTAAAATAAAATCTGTAGCGTAGGTTTGATAATCATGAGGATAATATTTCATCAAGAACTCCTCCAATCTGGTCTGGGTCATCTACTAGAAAGCACAGAAATCCCAAAGCTTTTATTTGCTTAATTCTTCTCATCTGCAAGGGTCTGAGCTTCTTGCCTTTAGCTTTTAATTCGACAAAAGCCATCTTCCTATTTGGAAGAAGAACTAGTCTATCTGGCACACCATCTAAACCTGGACTTACAAATTTAGCCGCCATGCCTCCCATCTTTTTTACCTCTTTTACTAACTTCTTTTCTATATGTTTTTCTAACATAAAAACCTCCTATAAAAAGGCTAGGAACAAGAAAACAACTTTCAACCATTTTTCCTATACGTGCGTGTATGGGCACATGCACAGGCTACTACTCTCTATTTATATAACTTCTTCTCATTTAGATAATTCTTGTTACACTTGTTCCCAACCGTCATTTCTCCTTATTCCATCAGGCTTTCAGAGTGAACAAGTTTTGTAACAACCTGTGCTACAACTTTACTTGTTCATCACCTCTAACGTAGGCTCGCTGTCTTCCATAGACAGGAAAGGTAACAACTCCGTTCTTGTTCCCTGCATACTTGTCCCAGCCACGGATCTTTCTCATAATTGCTCCAATGGCATAAGAATCCGCTATTTTCATCGATGATGCATCTTTGCCAAAACACTCACACCAAATTTCCATGTTGCAAACTAACTTCCGTTTTACAGTACCTACACGACTTTCGCCGCCAAACTCGCTACCGCCGAGGAAATTTCTACGCTCGTATAAAGACATGTCATCCCAATCCTCTGGTAAAAGAGTATCCAAATATGTCCTAACAAGGCCTTCTCTTTCATCTGTTTCCATAGCATCAGCCTGCTCGCTGGTTGCCTGGGCTACATCATCACCTTCAAGGTAGAGTTTTTCTCCCTTTTTATATAAGACCAGGGTTTCTGCCCAAATCTGCTGGACTTCTTCTTTTGTCATTTGCCAGGCTTTTTTATTGCTCTGTCCGCTAATCCTTACAGGCCAGAATCTTCTGTTTCCTGTTATATCTCTTAAAAAACCACTTTCAGCATTAGTAGAACCTACAATTACACATTGTCTTGGATGGCTTTCCACATTAATTCCATAGCTTGCACGATACTTATCATCAGATCTGGAAATAAAAGATTTGACAACTTCCACATCTGTCTTTCTCATACCAGCAAGCTCTCCAAGTTCCAACATCCAGTAACCTTGTAATTTTTCAGATCCTGCCTTATCTTTCATGTCTGTAAGGGTTAAACTATCTGAAAACCATTCTCCAGCAAGTTTTGCAAAGAAGGTGGATTTCCCAATTCCCTGTGGCCCATTTAAAATAAGAACACTATCAAACTTTGTTCCAGGTCTATAGATTCTTGCTACTGCAGCCACCATTGTTTTTCTTATGATTGCTCTTGTATAAGAATTATCTGCTGCTCCAAAGTATTCAACTAATAGATTTTCAACTCTATTAATGCCATCCCATTTAGGCAGCGATTCTAAGAATTCTTTTATAGGATGGTAGGCTCTTTCAGTTGCTACTGCTAAAATTGCATCCTTAGTTTTTGTCGGTGAATAAACTCCATAGTTACTACTTAGATACACTTTTAAGAGAGCATTATCAGAATCATTCCATCCGCCTTTTATTTGATCCCATGGCAATCCACCATTTGCATCTATTCCGTCCCTGTGACAATTAAAAGCTATATTTTGTAAACCTTCATCATGCCTAATAATTAGAACGAAATTATCTAGGGTATCTCTTATCCTTCCTTGCCTATCTAGATCCAAAGAAGTCTGCCAATCTTCATCAGAAAATTCTTCCTTAGCTTGCGATTGTCTCTCTTTTGCAAATTCTGCTTTTACTAGATCATCCTTTATTGCAAACTCTGACATGGCTATAAAAGACGGCATTCTTCCTGGACTTGTAGTAGTGGAAGCTCTATCGTCTAAGGATCCAAACTTATGGATTCTAACCAGATCAAAGGCATTAAGAAGAAGACCACTAGCTGGGTCCGTGGCATGATGGCTGTAAGCAAACTTATCATCATAAATAATTACACCTGCACTAGAATCTGCAGGAATATAGTCATACCTTCCTTCTAGGGCTGATGGCTCATAAACTGCAGTTAAAAATTTACCTATAGCTTCTCTAATCCCATAAGCCCTACAAAAAGTACCAACGACACCCTCTTTTAACAAAGGGTCTGCCTGTTCTTTAACTGTCCTTCTTACAACCTCAGATTGCCTACTAGATACTGGCCAGGTTGATGTGTCTTTCCAGTCTATATATTTAGCCAGATAATCATCTGGATTTAATAATGCTCCATCTTGCTCTTTAAAAAGATAGGCTCCATTTGATGAGGTTGATGGCCAATACATGAGTCTATGGGCTTCATAAGTTGTATCATCAAATAAATCTATTCCTATTTCTTTTGCCACCATTCTTCCAACCGCCGCATACTCTTCTTCGCTTATTTCACGAATAAGGGGAATTACCAGTCTTAGTCTTGGGTTTTCAGGAGTATGCCTATGGGTGGAATAAACTAAACATTTGAAATCAAATAGCATAGTAATCTGATCCCAAATATCAGGAGTTCCATAATCCATATCTAATGTAAGGATAGACCTGCATAGAACGTTACCTTTTTTTCTCCTGCCACCTTTTAAATGGCCACCTACAAATCCACCCACATCTTTAATATCATCCTGTGCAGCCTTCCTCATTTTCCTATATTCTTCAACAGTCTCTGTTGTTCGCTGGGTTGTTTTTACCCTAGCTACAAAATCATCCCAAGAAATATTCTTATTCTTCCATTTTTTATCCATGCGACTATTACCTATAGCTATTTTCATAAGGAATCTACCTCCTCACATCTACCATTAAAATATCTAATAGGCATACCTCGCTTTTTTGCTTTTGCTATTTCTTTGGCAACTCCAGCCGAGATTTTATTAAAAACCCATATTTCACTGCACTTGCCAAGAAGCACCAGTCCAAAGAATAAACCTAGCTCTCTTTCCTCTTTGTCATCATCATTCAAAAATTGAGGATAGTGGAGATGAGGAGCCAAGGGAATATATCCTTTGGAAACGGCCAATCTACAATAACCTCTTGCTCTTTCTGTGTTTCTTTCAACATCACCTGAAAAAGGTGATGCTATATAAACTAAAGGTCTAAAAGTAGACTTGTTTTCTTCTTTTAAAATGTTAGTTAGAGCTTGATGTGGCGTTGGGTCATAGTAACCTTCCGAATTGTATTTATTTATACTCATTAAAGCTCCTCCATTTCTATCTGTGGCAATATGCCGTTTGCCTTTAGTAGGTCATAAATAAAAAGCCTTCCTTTTTGTGTCCAGTAGGTATGAACTTTTGTGCGAGTTTCACCTTTACTGCCTAAGTAGCTATGAGTTTTCGTACTGGTATAGCCTTTTTCAGCATATTTTTGATATAGGAGCCAAATATCTCCTTGCTTAAATTGAATACCTTTTTCATGAAGATATCTGTTCATCCAAATAGCAGACTTGCCATAATCCTTAGCAATAGCAGAGGTAGAAATTAAATCCTTACAATTTAAAACCACATCATAATAAGAAGCCTTGGGTTTCATTTCAATAATCTGTTGATTCTGAATAGCAACTTTTCCTTCCAGCAGCTTATTGTGTTGCTTCATCTCGGTTAGTTGATTATTTGCAAATCGAAGAGCTCTGGCCATTATGGCCTCAGGTGAGTTCCATCTCTTTTCAACTTCAATAAAATATCTTCTGAATTTCTTTCCTTTAGGTGTTCTTTGAAGCATACAAAGCTCCTTAGCCATATCGATGGTTAGCTGATGTTCCTGACTAGGTCGGCCTCCTGTACTTTCACTCAAAAATGAGTAAAAGTCTTGACCTTCCTCAAATCCATAATCACGCATCCTTCTAAACCAATCGTTATAGGCAGTTTTAACTTCTAAGGCATGATGTAATTCCCGCCCTAGTACTGTTGGTTGATTGTTTTCATACTGAATACTAATAAGTTCTTTCATTTTTAAAAAACCTCCTGTGCTTTTATTTAGAGGTAAGTGCCTCTACTTAATAGCCACAGGAGGTGTTAAAAGTTGAGCTTTTTGATAAAGAATTAAAATTTATATTATTATTTCTAAAAAGTTCTTGACTATAACGTTGCGTTATACCTTAATATAAACATTGAAAGGAGGTAAAGTAATGCCAATGAAAATAAAGGAGCTGGCTGACATAGTCGGTATTAGTGTTCGCACACTACATTACTATGATGAAATTGGTTTATTATCACCTGAAAAATCTATTGATTCAGGTTACCGACTCTATTCAAATGATGATCTTGAGACGTTACAGCAAATTTTGTTTTTTAGGGAATTGGATTTTCCTCTAAAGAAAATTAAACAAATAATAAACAGTTCTTCATTTGATAAACAGAAGGCTCTAATTAAACATAAACAAATGCTAAATGACAAACGAAAACAAATTGATATATTAATCAGTACAATTGATAAGTCAATTAAACACATGAAAGGGGAAATTGAAATGACAAACA
>CAZAZI010000090.1:0-6770 GCA_964489575.1 uncultured Oscillospiraceae bacterium
GGGTATACTCGCCCTGGCTGATGAAATACTTCAGCTCGTGGCGGTATTGCGGCTTTGGTTTTTTCATGCGCCGAACACCTCCTGCATGTAAGAATCGGATAGGCCGAACGCGGCCTTCAAATGGCCCTTTAAAACCTCCGGGCGGTTGGCGGCAAAGGTTTTTATGCCCTCGATGTTTTTGATAAAATCCTCGTAGGTGCCGAGGTTCAGGCTGGGCTGCCTTACGCCCCTAAAAGTGGCCTGGTTGAACGTTTCCCGTTCGCGCCGGATTTCGGGCTCCACGTAGCCGTAAAGCTCCTCCACCAGGGCGGTCACACGCTCCGGCGCAAAGGCGGTTTGCAAAAGCTCTCCAAAGCGGCGGAGGAAGGCATCCCGCCACCCCGCGTTTTTCAGCAGGGCGTTGAACAGGGTGCGGCCCGCCGCGTTGCCCTCGCGGCGGAAGGTTAAGGTGTTGTTTTTGTAATTGCTGTTTGTGGTGGTGTTGAAGCCCCAGCAAAAATCATAATAGATCCATTTCCACTTACCGCCCGGCAGCTTATATTGCTGCGAGTTGTAGGTATCCGAGTTGCCTGTGTATATCTCACAGATCATGTAATCCATAAAGCTGTCCACATCCATTTGGGAAGCCACGTATTCATAGGCCTGCGCCTGGGAAAGGTCGTGGCTCTTAATGTAATCCATCAGGGCCACCCATTCGGCCCGGGAGCCGTGGGAGATCAGATCATCCCTGGAAGCGTCCCCCTTGACGATATCCATATGCTCCGTATCCTCCACGCCCTCGTGCTGGGCCACGAAAAAGCGGCTCCGCTTTTCTTTTAGGAAATATACGCCCCAGTATTCGCCGTTGAGATAGAGCACATAGGGCTTGTACGCCTGGCTGAGCACGCGGATATCCGTGCCTTCCAAAAGGCCCGTGGCCAGTTCGTCGCGGATCTTGCTGCGGTTCTGATCCTGTGCACCCGCCCGGAGCGTTACGGATTTATACTCGATAAAATCCCGGTTGTCGAAGAATTTATACTGCATGCGGTTCTTGCCGTATTCCGCCCGGGCGGTGATGTTGAAGCCCTTTTGCGCCCGGCCCCGGCCATAGCTGCCGGATATGCGGATGTCCACATTCTGGTTAAAGACTTCCTTGCCGCTGTCATCAAACAGGCCGAAGGCGGCGGGCCGCTCCCAGGCTGTCCGCTGCTCCTCGGAAAGGTTTTTGCTCTTGTAATAGGTGGCGCTTAAGAGCACATCCCCGTAATCGACTTCATCGGGCTTGAAATTATCACCGGTGGCGTAGATGCCGGTTTTGCTATTCCACAGGTTATCCGGGTCCGTCACCAGCGTGACTACGGGCAGGCTGTGGTTCACGTCATCCTCCTTCAAGAGGAAGGTGCCGCTTGTGCTAAAGCCCGTAAGGTAGCCGTCCCGCAGGGCGACGGCGCGCACGACCGTATTCTGGGATGCCTGGATGGGGCCGCCGTAGGCGGGGCTGCTCGCGGTAGGGGTGGTGCAATCCGTGGTGTAGTGGATGGTCTCCCCCTCCCCCGCGGCCAGCTCGATGGCCACGCTGCCCTCGTAGATGCCGGGGGTGGTGATAAAGCGCGGCTGGGCGGTGATGCCCGCGTAGCCGCTGCCATTCGCCGCGCCCGGCGTGGGCTCCGTGTAATAGGCCCGCTCATCCGCGGGGCTTCTGCCATAGCTCACATCCGGCTGAAAAAGGCCCGCGCTGAGCTTATCGATCAATGTGCCTGCCGCATCGAACAAGAAAAGGTTTTCGCCAGCGGCGCTGATGTTGAAATTCAGATGCAGGTCATTTTTTTTTTGCCCATCGGCCTGGTTGAGGCCCGATGCGTAGATAACGAGGTATTCATCCGGTTCCAGCGTCACATCCGGGAAGACCCACTTGGCCGGGTTTTTTGGGTTGTTGGAAAGGCCGTAGCCGGCCAGGTTCACGGCGGAAGCGGAGGCGTTGCGCACCTCTACCCAGTCGTAATAGTTGCCGTCCGCCGCCTTCTTGCCGCTTTGGTTGCTGCCCAGCATTTCGGAGATATACACATCCCCTAAGGGCAGCTTGTTGGCGGCCAAAGCAGCCGTATAGCCCTCGCCGGTATTGGGGTAGCCGGGGCTGGGCTGGGCGCATGATGCGAAATCGCCGCTGCCATCCGGCATGCGGGCCATGGAGATATCCGTTTCCTGCTTTTGGTAGGAATAGCTATCGAGTATTTTGCCGCCCGGGCTTGAGAGCACCACATCCTCCTGGTAAGCCCGCAGGGAGAAGGGCGCGTGCAACTCGCCCTCGATCAGGCCCTCATTGCCGGAGCAGAGGATCAGCAGATACCCGCCCGCGGGGATGCTCACACCCTGGGGCAGCTGGTATTTCATGGGCTGGGTAAGGTTATCGCTGATGCCGAAGCCGGAAAGGTCTACCTCTGCGTCGGTGCTGTTGTAAAGCTCGATCCAATCGCAATAGCTGCCGTCCGCGGCCCGGAAAGAGGTGGCGTTGGAGGCCAGGAACTCGTTGATGTATACGCCGATATCCTCGGTTTCGTGCAGGCCGGCCTCAAAGGCGGCCGCGCCTTCCTCGGTATTGGGGTAGCCCGGGCTGGGCTTCATCTCCCGCCAGGCGCCGCTTTCATCCAGGGCCAACGTCATGCCCGCGGCCACGGCTTTTAGGCCAATGGTCGATAGCGCTTTGCCGGCGGAATCGAAAAAGGCCAGCTCATCCTGGGCACTGAGGCGGAAGGCCGCGTGCAGGGGCGTTTGCGCTTCACCGGAGCAATAGATCACGATATATTCCCCCGGGCCCAATTTTGTGCCGCTGGGGAATACGTATTTGCCGCCTTCGAGGAGGCTGTCGGAAAGGCCGTAGCCGGAAAGATCCACCGCTTTATCCGATGGATTATAGAGCTCCACCCAATCCGGGAAGTTGCCCAGCGCATCCGGCACGGAGCCTTTGTTGCTGGTCATCACTTCATTTATGCGCACGGAAACAGAAGCCGGGGAATCCCCGCCTCCCTTATCAAGGCTCGCCATATATACCACCAGCCCCACGATCAGCGCCGCGCACAGGAGCAGGGTAGAAAAGAATCTGCGTTTCCTCATAATAAGAACATTTTATCACAAATGCCCCTTGATTACCAACCCGTGCAAGAAAGTTCATAAAGGCTTACGCGGGCGGCGGCCCTACGCGGGCTGTGCGCAGGGCTTAACGTACGGCCCGATATTCCAGCACGCCCAGGGTATCCCCATAATCGATGGTGAGGGTGTCCTCGGCCAGGGTATAGGGCAGGCGGGAGAGGAGCAGGCCCAGGTCGTCATAAAGAAGGATGGCGTCCTCCCCCACGGCGATGCGGCTCGCGCGCTTGATGCCGGCCGGGTCGTTGCGCTCGGTCATCCTGGCGCCCGTTTTATCAAAGGTGAGGATGAACGCGCCGTCGTAGATATCCACCCACGCGCAGGCGCAAAGCCGATCCAACGGGGAGGCTGCTTCCGGGCGGGCATCGGGGCTTGCGGCGGGGCTGGGGCCGGGGGCGGGATCCGCTGTGGCAGATAGCCGGGGCTGGCCAAGGGTGGGCCGGGCCTCGGGTGCGCAGGCGCACAGGCACCCGGCGGCGATCAGGAAAGCCGCCGGGAAAAGCGCATAGAGAATGGCTTTGCCTGCCCAGGGCCTATGCATGTCACTTGGAGATGGCGCTTTGCCCCATATAGGGAAGCAGGGCCTCGGGAACCAACACGGAGCCATCCGCCTGCTGGTAGTTTTCTAAAATGGCGGCCACGGTGCGGCCCACGGCCACGCCGCTGCCATTGAGGGTGTGAACCAGCTCGGGCTTGGCCCCCTTTTCGCGGCGGAAGCGGATCTGCGCCCGGCGGGCCTGGAAATCCTCAAAGTTGGAGCAGGAGCTGATCTCCACATAACGGCCGTAGCTTGGCATCCAAACTTCCAGGTCATAGGTTTTGGCGGAGCTAAAGCCCAAATCGCCCGTGGAGAGGCAGACCACCCGATAGGGTAGGCCCAGGCCCTGGAGCACGCGCTCTGCGTCATTGGTGAGGCTTTCGAGCTCTGCGTAGGATTCCTCGGGCTTGGCGAATTTCACCAGCTCAACCTTGTTGAATTGATGCTGGCGGATCAGGCCCCGGGTATCGCGGCCCGCGCTGCCCGCCTCGCTGCGAAAGCACGCGCTGTAGGCGCAGTATTTGATAGGCAGGCTTTCGCCATCCAGAATTTCGTCGCGGTGCAGGTTGGTAACGGGCACCTCGGCTGTGGGGATGAGGAAATACTCCGTATTCGCTACCTTGAAGGCGTCCTCCTCAAACTTAGGAAGCTGGCCTGTGCCTGTCATGGAGGCGCGGTTTACCATATAGGGAGGGAAGATCTCCGTATAGCCGTGCTTGGTGTGGGTATCGAGGTAGTAGCTGACAATGGCCCGCTCCAGCCTGGCCCCCAGGCCCCGGTATACGGTGAAGCGCGCGCCGGTGATTTTGCCGGCCGCGGCAAAATCAAGGATGCCCAAGTCCTCGCCGATGTCCCAGTGGGCCTTGGGTTCGAAAGCGAAGGCCGTCGGTTCGCCCCAGCGGCGGATCTCGGCGTTGGCGGTGTCATCCGCGCCCTCGGGCACGCTTTCGTGGGGGATGTTGGGCACGCGCAGGAGCATGGATTCCAGCGCCTCGTCCATTTCGGAAAGCTTGAAGTCCAGCCCCTTGATGGCCTCCGCCACCTGCTTCATCTCGGCCATGATGGCCGTGGTATCCTCCCCTGCCTTTTTCATTTTCGGCACCTGGGCGGATGCCTCGTTGCGGCGGGCCTTCAGAAGCTCCGCCTCCTGCATGAGCGCGCGGCGCTTTTCATCGAGCGTTAACAGCTCGCTCACGTCCGCCCCCTTGTTGCGGCGCTTAGCCATGGCCGCCACGAGAGCCTCGGGATTGTTGCGGATGCGTTTGATATCCAGCATGGTTCTTTCCTCCCTATAAAAATTGCATAGCCATATCAGATCGGGGAAGCGGGCCCTGCCTGGCGGCCAAATTCCGGCGCAGGCGGCGTGGAAGCCCGCACAAATCGCGCAAGCCGTTTGCGCGAAAGGGCAAAGCGCTTACATGCGCGCCGGCGCTTGCAGGCCCACAAGATACAGGCCGGCCTTGAGCACGGAGCGGGTCGCTTTCGTAAGGGCCAGGCGGGCCGCGCGCAAATTGGGCTCGTCGGCCATGATCCGGTTTTCATAATAGAATTTGTTATAAGCGGCGGCAATATCCATGGTGGCGCGGGCCACAAGATAAGGCTCGTTCTTTTCGGCAGCGGCCAGGATAGCGTGGGGGAATGCGTCCAGCGCCTTCAAAAGGGCCGTGGAAGCGCTATCTAAAAGGAGGGATGCGTCCACCGCTTGCGGATCGAAAGATAGGCCCGCTTCCTTTGCCTTGCGCAGCACGGAGCAGCAGCGGGCGTGGGTATATTGCACGTAAGGCCCGGTTTCCCCATCGAAATTGAGCACCTTGTCCCAAGCAAAGGTGGTGTCCTTAATGCGGCTGGTATAGAGCACGCCCCAAATCACCGCGCCCACGCCCACGGCCTCGGCAGCGGCGCGCTTATCGATGAGATCGGGGCTTTTCTCTTCGATAATTTCATAAGTCTTTTGCACGGCGGCGTCCAACACATCATCTAGATATACCACGTTGCCATGGCGGGTGGAAAGGGTGCCCTCGGCCATGGAGACCATGCCGAACTGCACATGCTCGCAATCCTTGACCCACTCGTAGCCTAAAAGCTCCAGCACCTTGAAGAGCTGGCGGAAGTGCAGCGCCTGCTGGTAAGCCACGATATAGAGGGATTTTACAAAATCGTATGTATCCTTGCGGTAAACGGCCGTGGCCAGATCCCGCGTGGCGTAAAGGGTGGCCCCGTCGCTGCGAAGGATGATGCAGGGCGGCATATCGTAAGCCGACAGATCGACGATGCTGGCCCCGTCATCGAGCTTTAACAGGCCCTTGGCCTTGAGATCGTCGATGATGGGCTGCATCTTATCTTCATAAAAGCTTTCGCCGGCAAAGCTGTCAAACCTTACGCCCAGGCGCTCGTACACCCGGCCCACCTCGGCCAAGGTCAGCTCCTTGAACTGCTTCCACAGGCCCACGGCCTCCGCATCGCCGGATTCGATTTTTTTGAACCAGGCGCGGGCATCGTCGTTCATTTCGGGCTTTTTTTCCGCCTCGTCGTGGAAGCGGACGTAGAGCGCCACCAGCTCCCGCACGCTGCATTCGGGCACGGGTTTTGACCCCCAAAGCTTGTAGGCCACAATCATTTTGCCGAACTGGGTGCCCCAATCGCCCAGGTGGTTGATGCCCACGGAGCGGTAGCCCAGGTGGTTATAGATGCGGTAGAGGGAATTGCCGATGGCTGTGCTGGGCAGGTGGCCGATGTGGAAGGGCTTGGCGATGTTGATGGAGGAATAATCCATACAGACGCTCCTGCCGCCGCCAACCTTGCTGCCGCCGTAGCGTTCGCCCTCGCGCAGGACGCGGCTGAGCACGTGGGCGGCAAAAGCGCCCGCGTCGGCAAAGAAATTTACATAGCCGCCCGCGGCCTCGCAGCGGGCAATGCCCTGGGGCAGCGGCAATTCAGCTGCCAACTCCGCCGCGATGGCGGCGGGGGCCTTGCGCAGGGCCTTGGCCAAGCGGAAGCAGGGGAGGGCATAATCCCCCAGGGCCGGGTCCGGCGGGGTTTCGATCCATTGTGCCAGCTCGGCGGCCTCGAGGCCGGTTTTTGCGGCCAGGGCGGCGGCCAAAGCGGTCTT
>CAZAZI010000091.1:0-6764 GCA_964489575.1 uncultured Oscillospiraceae bacterium
GCAATTGCAGGATGGCGAAAAGGTTACGGCCATGTTCCCCGTTACCGCAGAGGCGCAGGGCGAATACCTTGTGCTGGCCACAAAGGGGGGCGTGATCAAAAAAACGGCCATGGCCGAGTTCGACAACATCCGCAAGGGCGGCATCATCGCCCAGGGCCTGCGCGAGGATGACGAGCTGATCGGCGTAATGCTCTCCACCGGCGAAGACGACCTCTTGGTGGGAACCCGCAAGGGCATGTGCATCCGCTTTAACGAAAGCGATGTACGGCCCATGGGCCGCACCGCCACGGGCGTTAAATCCATTCAGCTGGACGAAGGCGACGAAGTGGTTAACGTGGAAAAGGTCATCAGCGGCCAAACCGTGCTCTCCATCACCGAAAAGGGCATGGGCAAGCGCACGGAGGAGGCCGAGTACCGCAGCCAGCGCCGCGCCGGCCGCGGCCTCATCGCCATGAACCTTACGGAGAAAACCGGCGAGTTGGTTTGTATGAAGATGGTGGATGGCGCCGAAGACGTGATGATGATCCGCGACGACGGCACCCTTATCCGCATGAACGTGGAGCAAATCCGCATCATCTCCCGCAATACCCAGGGCGTGAAGCTCATGCAGGTGCCCGAGGGCGCCCGCGTGGCCAGCGTCGCCATCGTGCCCCCGGCGGAGGATGAAGAGGGAGACGAGGTTGCGGAGGAGTAGGCGCACGTTCCCGCTGACCCGCTTTCAAAATAAATAGTTTCCACCTGCGGCGCACAGCGGGCGCGCCGCAGGTAGACAGGAAAGAGCAGAAAAGCCAAGAAGCAGCACAAACCAAACGAAACCGGGGTATGGGGGCCGGAGCCGAGCGCCGCTAGTGGCGGAGGAAGCAAGGCGCAAGCCCAGTGAGCAAAGGGGCGGCGCGTCCTTAACGGGAGCGATGCGACAATTGCGAACTGCGTTGGTTAACCCCCACAAAAAAACAATGCAAGCACAACGTATCCCAACCGAACTAACCACGTTAGCCCGCCTCTTCCAGAAAGCGGGCGTTTCGCTCTATGGCGTGGGGGGCATGGTGCGCAACCCCTTGCTGGGCCTGCCCATCAGCGATATGGATATCGCCAGCGGCCTGCGGCCGGAGGCGGTGCAGGCCCTTTGTAAGGAAAACGGGCTTGCGTGCGTGCCCAAAGGCATCGCCTTTGGGATGGTGGAGGTGCATGTGGGTAGCCTGGCTTTCGAGCATACCACCTTCCGGGCGGATACCTACGGCCCGGGCGGCGGGCATCGGCCCACGGCGATACATTTCTCCGATACGGTGGAGGCGGACGCCTTCCGCCGGGATTTCACCGTCAACGCGCTCTATCGCGATCTGACAAGCGGCGAATTGATCGATCCCACGGGCGGCCTGGCCGATCTGGAGGCGAAGCTGCTAAGGGCCACCGGCCCTGACCCGGCGCGCATCATGGGGGACGACGCCTTACGGGTGATGCGCCTGGCCCGTTTCGCGGCGGAGCTGGGGTTTGGGGCCGAGGAAGGCACCTTCCGGGCGGCGCAGGCGCATGCCGGCGGGCTTAAGGATATTTCCGGCGAGCGCATACGCGATGAATTGAGCAAGATCCTATTGGCGGATGTAAAATATGGGGCCTCGGGATCGGGCGCTGTCTACAGGGGCCTGGCGCTTCTGGATGCGCTGGGCGCGCTGGATGTGATCCTGCCCGAGCTGACCAAAGGCCGGGGCGTTGCGCAGCGGCAGCAATACCATGCCTACGACGTGCTGGGCCACTGCCTGCACGCGGCGGACGCGGCGGAAGCATCCGGCGGCCTGTCATTAAGGCTGGCCGCGCTTTTGCACGATGTGGGCAAGCCTGTGGCAATGGCGAAAGCGGGCCGCATGTACGACCACGATAAGCTGGGCGCGCCCCTCGCCAGGGAGATCCTCACCAGGCTGCGCTATCCGGCCGCGGTGATCAGCGAGGTAAGCGCGCTGGTGGCCGGGCATATGTACGATTTGGACGGCAAGGCCAAGGAGAGCACGCTTAGGCGCAAATTCGTCGATTGGGGATACGAGCGGAGCCGGGCCATGGCGGCTCTGCGCCGGGCGGATGTGATCGGCAGCGGCAAGGAAGGGAGCCTAATCACGGCGGCGCGATGGGACGCCGTTCTGGACGCGATGCGCAAAGAGGGAGCGCCCTTTACGGAGGCAGAGCTGGCCGTGAGCGGCGAGGTGCTCATGGCGGAGCTGGGCCTTGGGCCGGGGCCGGCGGTAGGGCGCATCAAGCGGGCGCTTTTGTATCATTGCGCCATCCGGCCAAAGGATAACGAGCAGGCGCGGCTTTTGCGGTTGGCGCGGGATGCGCGGTAATCCCCCCCAAAGTTAACATTTCGTGACAAAGCGGCCGAAATGGCCATTCCTACCGCTTAAGGCTTGCATTGCAGGGCGAAAGCAGGTAAAATAAACTGACTCATTATGTGGGAATAAATTTATTTGATCATATAGATGGCAAGGCGCGCCTTTATAGGCCGCGCCCGGGGAGGAAGATAGCGTGGCACTTTCGTTGGAAGTTAAAAAATTTATCAATTCCGAGCATGTAGGTAAATATGTGGATATCTACCTGCCTTTGGAGCCGCTGCACCAGCAGCAGCCGAAAAAGAGGCAGCAGCCCAAGCAGGAAGCGGCTGTGGTTCAATATGACGATCTCGAAAAAGACGGCCCCATTGAGGGCGCGCAGGATGGGCTGGGCGAAAATGCCGCAAAGGACGAGCCGCAGATCGAAGAGCTGGAAGGCCCGGAGGCCGCCTATGAAACCGTACGCATCCACTATATGGAGGAGGGCAACGGCGAACCTCTGATTTTGGTGCACAGCATCGGCCAATCCATGTATACCTGGCGCAGCCTCTTCTACAGCCTGTCCCAGAGCTACCGCGTGATCGCGGTGGACCTGCCCGGCTTCGGCTATTCAGGAAGGCCGCAGGAATACAGCTATACCATCGAAGAGCAATCCCGCTCCCTCGAACTGTTTTTAGATGCTATCGGCATTGAATCCGCGCATTTCATGGCCTTTTCCATGGGCTCGGGCTATGTGATGGATCTTTGCCTGCGCCACCCTGAGCGGGTGGGCCGCGTGGTGCTGCTGGCGCCCGGCGGCCTTGCGCCGGAAATGCCCCTGGCTATCAAGCTGCTGGACAGCAGCATTTTCGGCGGCATCGCTTCCATCATCTTCGGGATGCGCACGCTGGAAAACGTGCTCAGCGAATGTTTCTTCGACCAGACCGTGGGCGTGAAGCCGGATGTGATCGAGGAATATTACAAAACCATCTGCGATTCCGCAGCCCGCCGGGCCCTGCGCCTCAGCTTCCACAATTACGACGATGAGAATTGGCTGGCGCGCCTGCGCGTGGCGGAAATGCCCGTTCTCATCCTTCTGGGCGCGGAGGATAAATGGCGCACCACGGATCAGGCCGAGCTGATCCACGCCGCCATCCCCGGCGCCGGCTATTCCCTCATCCGCAACGCCGGCCACCTGCTCCATGAAGAAAAGCCCGATAAGGTGACGGCCGCCCTGCTGGAGTTCATCCCCGTCATCAGCCCGGAAATGGATTAGCATCTTTCTCAAAGCAATGGGACTGCCCGCAGGCGGTTCCTTTTTTATTCTCCCCGCTGGAAAAAAACGGTTGACAGGCGAACAATACTCCTATAATATTAGTCATAAGATAATAAATTAAGTCTTAGGAGTATGCAGTATGGAAGGTAGAAACAAAAAGGAGCTCCTTACACCGGCCGAATGGATCGTAATGAACGCCCTGTGGGAGCAATCCCCCATGACGCTATCGGAAACCATTGCGCGCATCGGCGAGCGGGCCAGCTGGAATTACAAAACCTTCGCGGCCTATCTGGCCATTCTCGAAAAAAAGGGCTTCATTTCCGCGCATAAGCGGGGGCGGGATAAATTCTATTATCCTCTTGTGAGCAGGGAGGAATGCATCGAGCGGGAGAGCCGCAGCGTGGTGAGCAAGATCGAGGCCGGTTCTGTGAAGCTGATGGTCACCAGCATGGTGCGGGCCGGCAACCTGCCGCCGGAGGAGCGGCGGGAGCTATTGAGCATGCTGGAGCAGATGCTCCGCCAGGAGGAGCGGGATGAAGGCCATCGTTGACGCTTTGCTCGAAACCAGCCTCTATGCAGCCATTGTGGCGGGGGCCATCCTGCTGTTTCGGCAGCTGTTCCATAAAAGCATTTCGCCCAGGTTGCAATATCTGGTCTGGCTGCTGCTGCTCCTGCGATTGCTGCTGCCGGTGACCATTGAAAGCGGCTTCCATGTGGGAAGCCTTTTCCCCCAGCCCGCAATGGAAGCGGTACGCTTGGTGGCGGCCGCGCCGGGCGCGGCCGCCACCCCCGCCGTACAGGCGCAGGCGCCCACGCATGCCGCGCAGACGCCCGCCTCCCCTGCCCCCCGCATGGAATCACCAATCCCCGCCCCTAAGAAGGTGGATTGGTATGCCGTTGCTTTTCGTGTATGGCTCTACGGCATGGGGCTTTTCGCCTTTTGGATGGGGTTCGTTAAGCTGCGCTTTTACCGCCGCATGCGGCTGCGCCGCCTGGAAACGCCTGCGGAAGCAGCCGCGCTCTATGCGGCTTGCCAACGGGAATTGGGGAGCAAGCACGCCATGCCCCTATGGGTTGTGAATGCGGCCCTATCGCCGGGCATTGCCCTCTTTGGCGGGCCTGTGCTGCTGCTGCCAGCGGCCCTGCTGCAAACCAAAGAAGAACTGCGCTTCGCTCTGTTGCATGAGCTGACCCACCGGAAACGCGGGGATCACCTGCTCTGCGCCTTGATGAACCTATTGCGCATGGCCTATTGGTTCCACCCCGTCGTCCATCTCTCCTTTTCGCAGATGCAGGCCGATATGGAAACCGCCTGCGACGCGGACGTCCTGCGGCATTTGAGGGCAGGAGAAAAGCGGGGCTACCTAAGCACGGTGGTCAGCCTGTTTTCCTTTGAGGCCCAGCCGCAGCTGGGCATGGCCCGCTCCCGTACCCGGCGCATGGCGGAACGGCGCATGAGAGGAGCCTTTATGAAAAGCGCCTCTTCCCTCGCCTCCAAGTTTGCGGCTGCCGGGCTGGCCCTCGTCTTGCTGCTGGCCTGCTTCACCACCGCCTGCCAGAAGGCGGCAGGCGGCACAGCCACCCTGGAGCGTAAGAACGAGGCTACGCCCGCTCCGCAGCAAAGCGCAGCGGTGTGGCCGGGCGAGGAGGTTAGCTTCAATGCCGCATCAGGCCCGCGAGAAGAAGGCACAGGCACGCCCACGCCCATGCCCTCGCCGGCCTCGCCCGCCGAGGAGGTTCTTCCTACGCCCACGCCGGCTTCAGTTCCCGCAGACGTGACGCCTACCCCTGTCCCTACGGCGAGCGAGCCTGCAAGCGAGGTCAAGATGATCCAGGAAAGGCTCGCAGCGCTAGGCTACGCGGCGCAGGTCACCGGCAATTATGACGAGGCTACCGCTGCCGCTGTGGCGGCCTTTCAAACCCGCAACGGCTTGCAGGCGGATGGCTATGTGGGCCTGAAAACGCAAGAGCGCCTCTATTCAGCCGATGCGGTAGGGGCCGGGGCAAATATGTACGCCGATGCCGATGCTTCCCAAATGCTTAAATATGCGAAGAAAGCCCTTGGCAAGAGGTATGTAGTGGGTGGGCGAGGCCCCGATAGCTTCGATTCCTCCGGCCTGGTGTATTACTGCCTGCAAATGGCGGGGAGCGAGCGGCAAAGGCTGTCGGCGGCCAAATACGCGGCTGTTGACGAATGGACGAAGATCACCGATATGGATAGCCTGCAAGCGGGCGACCTGGTATTCTTCTACGGCAACGAGGAAGAGCAGGTACAGCATGTGGGCATCGTCCTCGATGGCAGTACGATGATCGACGCCTCTTCCGCCAACGGCAAGGTGGTGGAGCGTTCCTATAGAACTTCCTACTGGGAAGCGCATTTCGCCTGGGGCAGGCGGCCTTGGTAGCGTATATTTGCGATCCTGCACCCCTTTTACAAACATGCGGCCCGGCGCATCCGATATGCGCCGGGCCGCTGGCCGCAATAAATGGCCTTTTTTCTAACCAAAAAACACGAACGACGGGCCCCGCGCCCGCCGTGCGCGTAGCACCGCCGTGCGCGTAGCACTATTCTGTTTTGGTGCCCCAGCGGGTGTCCCGTATCCGCAAAAGCTTGCCGGCCCGTTTATACACGAGGAAGGTGACCGCGGCGTTGACCACGCCCTTGATGAGGTTAAAGGGGATGATAATGGGCCAGATCATGGCCTTTACCACCTCGAGGGGCGCGCCGTTGTAGTGCACGGTAAGCCAAAGGTTGAGGGGCACCATCAGGGCCGTCATAGTAAGGAGGCCGGCGATAAGGGCGATGACCGCGCCTTTGCGGCTATGGCGGTAGTTGTAGAGCAGCCCCGCCACCAGCACGAAGCCGCCCGTGGCGATGAAGTGCATCAGGCCGCCTACCCAGCCGCTTTGCGGGGAGACCAGCAGCCATTGCAGCAGGCTGACCACAGCGGTGAGAAGCAGGCCCGCGCCCGGCCCATACATAAAGGTGCCGATGAGGATGGGCACATCCGCCATATCGTATTCAAGATAGGGGGCGGCGGGGAAAATAGGGAAACGCACCAGGTACATCAGAACCAGGGAAAGGGCTGTCAGCAGGGACATTTTCACCAGGCTCTCTACTTTTTTGCTTCGCATTGATCTTTACCTCCAATCTTAATTGGGGCTGCCGGCAAAAGGAAAGCCCCCGCGCA
>CAZAZI010000092.1:0-6761 GCA_964489575.1 uncultured Oscillospiraceae bacterium
GAAGGACACGCCGCCCGCATCCTGGGCAAAGGGCAGGCCCTGGGCGCGGAAGATTCCCGCATAAGGGCCGAGGGGCCGTAGGGGAAGCCGACCCCCGCCCGTGAGGCGGGCGGGGCTGGCGGATAGGGCGAAGATGGGCAGGAGAAAGCGCAGCGTACTGCCGCTTTCCCCGCAATCCACAGGCGCGGCAGCGGGGCTGACCCGCCCGCCGCAGCCGGTGATGTAAGCGGTCGTCCCCTCCGGGCGTACGGCTGCGCCCAGCGCTTCAAGGCCCCGCAGGGTGGCGGCCATATCCTCGGAAGGGAGGATGCCGCCAAGCATGCTTTCGCCCGCCGCAAGGGCCGCGCAAACCAGCGCCCTGTGGGCCGCGCTCTTGGAGGGCGGGGCCTGCACGCGGCCCGAAAGGGTGGAGGGATGGAGGACGGCCCGCATCTTACAGATCCCGGCCGATGACCCGGGCGATGGCGCGGCCTTTGTCGAGGATCTCTTTGAATCGTTCTGGCCGCACGCTCTGGCCGCCGTCGCTCCAGGCGGCTTCAGGGTGCTGGTGCACCTCGATGATGAGGCCGTCCGCTCCGGCGGCGATGGAGGCCAGGCTCAAGCTCTCCACATAGCGCCAATCGCCGCTGGCGTGGCTGGGGTCGATGATCACGGGCAGGTGGGATTTACGCTTGAGAATGGGCACCACCGAAAGATCCAGCGTGTTGCGGGTGTATTTTTCAAAGGTGCGGATGCCCCGCTCGCAAAAGATCACGTTGGGGTTGCCGCTGGCCATGATGTATTCCGCGCTCATGATCCATTCCTCGATGGTGTTGGCCAGGCCCCGTTTGAGCAGGATGGGCTTGCGCATGCGGCCCACGGCCTTGAGGAGCTGGAAGTTCTGCATGTTGCGCGCGCCGATCTGCACCAGGTCCACATATTCCTCGAATTCGTCGATGCGATCCTCGCTCATCAGCTCGCTGACAATGGGCAGGCCGGTGATCTGGCGGGCCTTTACCATATTCAGAATGCCCTCTGTGCCTAACCCCTGAAAGGCATAGGGCGAGGTGCGGGGCTTATACGCGCCGCCCCGCAGCATATGGCCGCCGGCCTCCTTCACGGCCCGGGCGGCTTCGATGATTTCGGCCTCTCCCTCCACGGAGCAGGGCCCGCCGATGGCCGCTATTTTTTCCTGGCCGCCAATGGGGATGCCGGCTACGCGGATTACGCTATCCTCCTGGTGGAAGAGGCGGTTAGCCAGCTTATACGGTTCGGATACCCGCTGCACGTTGTCCACATAGGGGTTGGCGCGGATGCGCTTTTCATCCAGGCGGGTGGTATCGCCCACGAGTCCCATCACGGTATAATCCGTGCCGGTAATTACGCTCACGCGAACGCCCTGCGCCTCAAAGGAGGAGATGAGCTTGTCGAGTTCAATTTGGGGGGCGCCGTGTTTGGTGCTGATGATCATGCCTTAGCGTTCCTTTCGTTCATGGTAATGCTGTATTTGGGTGGGCGGCCGGGCCGCCGCCAGAAAGGCTTCATAGGCCCTTTGCGCGGCCGACTCCGTGCTGCCTGTGTTCTCGATCTGGCAATAGGCCGCGGCCGCATAAAGGGGCGCGCGGGCCTGCCAGAGGGCTGTGTTATCCGCCCGGCTTTGGGAAAGCGGCCTGCCCCCGCCGGTGGGCAGCTGCTCCGGCGGGCGGTATATGTGCACAAGCACGCCGTTTTGCCGCAGACGCTCTACGTTTGCCCGGCGAAGGACGGCGCCCCCGCCCGTAGAGATGACCTGGCCCGTTTCTTTGGAAACGCGGGCGGTGGCCGCTTCTTCCAGATCGCGGAAGGCGGCTTCGCCTTGCCGCGCAAAAATGGCTTCGATGGACTGGCCCGCTTCCTGCACGACCAGCGCGTCCGTATCCACAAAGGGGCGGCCCAGGCGCTTAGCCAGGGCTTTGCCTAAGCTGGTTTTGCCGCTGCCCGGCATGCCGATGAGCACCAAATTGGCTCGTTGTGCCCATATTTCCCGGGTAATGGAAGAAACGGGCGCCTCTGGCAGAACCGTATCCAGAAAGCGATCGGCCGCATATTTTGCCTGGGCTACCAGCATCGCTAAGCCGCCGCCGGCCGGGAGGCCCAGGGCCCGGGCCGCCTGTACGAGGCGGGTCTCCAATGGATTATACACCACATCCAGCACCGCTTCCAGAGCCGGAAAGACGGCAGGGTCGATGGGGCAATCGTCCACCTGGGGATACATGCCCACAGGCGTGGCGTTGACCAATATCTGCACGCCTGCTTCCCCGCGGGCTTGCGCATAGCTGATACAATCCGGCCCGGGCGTGCGGCTGGCCGAGAGGATGCGGGCCGCGCCTTCGCTGTGGGCTGCGGCGGCAATGGTGCGGCGGGTTGCGCCCCCGCCCAGGATGAGCACGGTCTTGCCAGGAAAGGATACGCCCAGGCTATTCGCCAGATAGCGAAAGCCGTCGAAATCGGTATTGTAGCCCACCAGCCGCCCGCCCCGGTTGACGATGGTGTTCACCGCGCCGATGGCCCGTGCAGCCGGGTCGAGCTCATCGCAAAAGGGAATGACGAACCGCTTATAGGGGATGGTCACATTGAGGCCCTTAAAGGCGCGCGATCGCAAAAGCGCGGCCGCTTCCCGCTCCGTTACGGGGCAAAGCTCGTATGCATAGCCCCCCAGCCTTTCGTGGATGGGCTTGGAGAAGCTATGGCCCAGGGGCAGGCCGATTAAGCCATATTCCATGGCGCCTCCTCGGGCCAAACCGGCCCGCCCTGCCAACTTAGGCCCAGCGCCTGGTTGAGCAGGTCACACAAGCCAAAGGCCACCAGGCTATCCTGCACCACGGCGGCGCGGTGGGCGATGCAAGGGTCGTGCCTGCCCTGGAGGGAGAGCTTACATTCCTGCCAAGCGGCGTAATCCACGGTATCCTGTTCGATAAAGATGCTGGGCGTGGGCTTGACGGCTGTGCGCAGCAGCAGGGGCATGCCGTTGGCAATGCCGCCATTCACGCCACCGTTGTGGTTGCTGGCGGTGACGATCGTATTCCCCTGCAAACGGAAGGGGTCGTTGGCCGCGCTGCCTCGCAGGGAGGCAAAGCCGAAGCCCAGGCCGAACTCCACGCCCTTTACGGCGGGCATGCTGAAAAGCAGGGCCGAAAGCTCGCTTTCCACGCTGCCGAAGAAGGGCTCGCCCAGGCCGGCGGGCAGGCCCAGCGCCGCCGTTTCCAAGATGCCGCCCACGCTATCGCCTTCTTTCGCAGCCGCGCGGATGGCCTCGGCCATGGCCGCGCCGGCCTCCGGCGAGAGGGTGGGGAAATCCGCCGCTGCGAGCGCCGCCAGCTGGGCGGCAAGGGCGGCGGGATCCTGGCTGAAACAGGCTTCATCCGCCACGCCGCCGCAGGATAGCAGGCGGGTGGCCAATGCTATGCCCTTTTCCGCCAGCAGCCGCAAAAAGATGCTGCCCGCGGCCACCAGCGGGGCCGTGAGCCTGCCGCTGAAATGGCCGCCGCCGCGCGGGTCCGCAAAGCCCATGGATTTGCGGCGGGCCGTGTAATCCGCATGGCCCGGGCGCAAGAGGTTCTGCGTGCGCTGGTAATCGCCGCTCCTTATATCCTGGTTTTCGATGGCGAGGCAAAGGGCCGCGCCGGTGGCCTTGCCCTGATAAACGCCCGAGAGGATGCGCACCTCGTCCGCTTCCCGCCGGGGGGTGGAAAGGGTGTCCGCGCCCCGCCGCCTTTTAAGCTGCGAAGCCATGAAATCCATATCGATGGCCGTGCCGGGCCGCAAGCCCTCGATCACACAGCCGATGGCCGGGCCGTGGCTTTCCCCAAAGAGGGAAAGGGAGAGGCCGCTGCCAAACGTATCCCTGCTCATGCGATGCCCTCCCCGATAATGGCGGGTAAATCCACCAGCGCGACCCTATCCAGCCTATATTGGCCCAGGGCGGGCACCCGTACCAGCGTAATCGAACCCGCCGCGGCTTTCTTATCCTTTTTGAGGAATTCGAACACCTTTGCGCCATCGTAACGAATGCTCCGGGGCAGGCCCAGCCGCGCGCAAACCCGCTCCGCACGGCCGCGCAGCGCCGCGTCCTCGATCATGGGCAGCATGCCCAAGGCCACGCATTCGCCGTGATACAGCCCGCCTAAGCCCTCAAGGCTCTCGATGGCGTGGCCCAGCGTGTGGCCGAAATTCAGGGCCGCCCTGGGGCCGGCCTCGCGCTCGTCCCGCTCGACCAGCGCCTTTTTCACCAAGAGGCTGCGGCGCAGGATATCCAGCAGGTTTCCTTCGATATCGCCCGCTTCGAACAATTCAAAGAGCGCCGGATCGGCAATCAACCCGGCCTTTACGGCCTCGGCCAGCCCGGCGGCATAGTGCCGGGGCGGCAGGGAGGAAAGGGTATCCGGGTCGATGGCTACGAAAACAGGCTGGTAAAACGCGCCTATGATATTTTTAGCGCCCGCAAGGTTTACGGCCACCTTGCCGCCGACGGAGGAATCCACCTGGGCCAAAGTGGTGGTGGGGCAGTTGATGAAATCCAAGCCGCGCATATAGCTGGCGGCCACGAAGCCCGCCAGGTCGCCAACCACGCCGCCGCCCAGGGCCAGCACCGCGTCCTTGCGCGCAAAGCCCAGCTCCAGCATGCGCGTGAGCAGGGCTTCAAACCGATAAAGGCTTTTGCTGGCCTCGCCCTGGGGGAGCGCGGCCACATAGCCCTCCTTGCATTGGGCCAGCGCGCGCCGCACATAGGCATCGGGCACGCCTTCGTCCGTAACCAGCAGCACCTTGCGCGCTAAATTTACACGCGCGCCGATCGTATCCAAGCAGCCCCGCTCCAGCAGGATGGGGTAGCCGCGGCTGCCCAGCTCTACTCTAAGCTCCATGCTTCGCGCTCCTTTCATAGCGGCCCAGCAGCCGTACTGTGCTGCAATCCGCGCGCAGCTCCTCTAAAAGGGCGGGGGAAGGCTCGCCCACCAGCTCCGCATAAAAATAATATTCCCAGGCCGAGCGGCGCAAGGGCCTGCTTTTGATGCACTCCATGTTATAGCCCAGCCGCGCGATGGTTTCGATGGCCCGGGCCAGGCGGCCCGCCTCGTGGCGTACGGTGAAGAGCAGGGAAAAGCGGTTGCCCGCAGCCGGTTCCTCCTTACCGATAACGATGAAGCGGGTGGTATTATCCGCCGTTTCGCTGATATCCGCGGCGAGGATATCCAAGCCGTAGAGGGCCGCCGTATCGCCGGAGGCAATGGCCGCCAGGGTAGGATCGCCCGCCTCGGCCACGTATTGCGCGGCTATGGCCGTATTGGGCCGCTGTTCCACAGCTAGGTTCAGCCGCTGCAAAAAGGCCGCGCATTGGCGTAGCGCCTGCGGGTGCGAGACGACCCGCTTGATTTTAGACAAGGCCGTTCCCGGCAGGGCCAGCAGGTTTTGCGTTACGGGCAGGTCGTACATGCGGTGAATATAACAGAGCGGGTGCAGCAGGCAAAGGTCCAGCACCTCGGATACATCCCCGGCCTGGCTGTTTTCAAAGGGCAGCACACCATATGCCGCCTGACCTTCCGCCACCGCGCGAAACACAGCCTCAAAGGTGGGCAGGGAGAGGGGCTTGGCGTGCGGGAAGAGGCGGGTGAGGGCCATGTGCGAAAAGGCCCCGGGTATGCCCTGGTAGGCCACGGCGTTTTGGCCCAGGCATTGGGCCTGGTATTGGCGGGAAAGGGCCATGTTATGCCGCAGGAAGTCTTCATAGTAAGGCCGCAGGGGATTGCTCTCCTCCAGCCGCGCAAGGTTGTGCGCCACCAGCGCGGCCTCGCGGCGTTCATCCAAAATAGAAAGGCCGTTTTCGGCTTTATAGGCAGCTACCTTAGCCGCCTCCGCCATGCGGGCCTGAAAAAGGACGCAAAGCTCGCCGTCAATCTTATCGATGGCCGCGCGGGCGGCCTCCAAAGGGTTCTGTTCCATATTGACTGCTCCTTAAAAGACCAGCTTTTCCAGCCTGTCGAAGGCCGCGCCCAGCGTTTGTACATCCTTGGTGCAGGCCAGGCGCATGTGGCCTTCGCCAGCCGCGCCAAAGACCGAGCCGGGCAGCATCAGCACGTGGGCTTCATCCAAAAAGACCCGGCATGCTTCCATGCTCGAAAGGCCCGTGGGGCCGATGCCTGGGAAAAGGTAAAACCCGCCCTGGCAGGGGCACCCCGTCATATAGCGCAGGGCCTCGATGCGCCGCCTGGCATAGGCCATGCGCGCCTCGAACATCGGGGCGATCTCTGGCCGCAGCGCCGCACGGTTATCCAGCGCGTAGATGGCGGCCCGCTGGCTGGGCGTGGGGGTGGCGTAGATGATGTTCTCGCTCAAACGGTGCACGGCCCGCACCACTTCCGGCGGGGCCGCGATCCAGCCCACCCGCAGGCCCGTCATCAAAAAGTTCTTGCTTAAAGAGCCGAGGGCTACCGTCCGCTCCAGCATGCCGGGCAGGGCCAGGATGGGCAGGAATGGCCCGTCGTAGCAAAAATCCGTATAGATATCATCCGCGATGACCAACAGATCCCGCTTGCATGCCAGCTGGGCCAGCGCCTTGAGCGTTTCCTCGCCGTAGCGCGTACCCGTGGGGTTATTGGGCGTGTTGATGAGCAGAGCCTTGGTGCGGGGCGTAACGGCCTGCGCCGCACGCGCCGCGTTGGGCTGAAAGCCCTCCGCCGCGTAGCAGGGCACGAACACCGGCTTGCCGCCGGCCATACTGATCTGCGCCGCATAGGGGGAGAAATACG
>CAZAZI010000093.1:0-6759 GCA_964489575.1 uncultured Oscillospiraceae bacterium
CTCTGATTGTTACTTTCCATATCGCATCGCTATCTTTTCAAAAAACCCAGGCAACCCGCCGGAGGAGCGCGGGGTCTCCACATTGGCGTATTGGCCGGCGATGCGCAGAATATCCTTAGCGGCGGGGCTATTAGGGTAGCTAAGCATCAGGGGCATCTGCTTGTTGATGGAATTGATCACGTTTTTATCGAAGGCCACCTGGCCCAGGAAATATATTTCAAAGCCCAGATATTTGCTGACGATGTTTTTGAAGTAGCGGGACATGGTCATGGCCTCGAGCGGCGTATCCGCACGGTTCATCACAAAGGATACGGCCAGCTTTTCCTGGCGGGCCGCCAGCGTTTTGAGCAGCACGAAGGCGTCCGTAATGGCGGTGGGCTCCGGCGTGACCACCAGCAGGCATTCATCCGCGCTCGCAATCATGCGCAGCATGGTTTCATTCACGCCCGCGCCGCAGTCGATTAGGATATAGTCGAGATCCGCGCCCAGCTCGGCCATCTGTTTTTGCAGGCTTTTGAGCATATCCCGCCGGATGCGCATCACCGCTTCCTCACCGCTGCCGCCGGAAACATACCAGATGCCGCCGTGGCCCTTGCATACGGCCTCCGAAAGGGGCACCACGCCCTGAAGCACCTCGCCGATATTATGCTTTGGATGCGCGTCCAGCATCACATCCACATTGGAAAGGCCGAAATCCGCGTCGACGATCATGGTGGATTTCCCCAGCCCGGACAAGGCGATGGCCAGATTGATGCAAAAGCTGGTTTTCCCCGTACCGCCTTTGCCGCTGGCCACAGCGGCCACGGTGGGACCTTTTTTCTCTTTGGTTTTAGCTAGTTTCCGCAGGCTTTCCGCTTGGTCCATATCCGTTACCTCAGCAGGCTTGCAATGATCTCGTCCACCCGTGCCCGGCAGATATCCTCGGGCACGTTCTGTCCGGTTGTAATATAGGAAAGGGGCTGGCCGCTGGCCTGGCACAGGTTTACCGCCGCGCCGTAGCTGCCGCTTTCGTCGAGCTTGGTCACCACCACCCGATAAGGGCCGATGTTCTCGTATTCCTTCACGATCTGCCTGCAAACCCTGCCGGAGGTGGCGCTGGATACCGTGAGGTAGGTTTCCTGGATATCTCCCAATGTGGAGAGCCGGCTTAGCTCCGCCTGGTAAGCCTTATCCTGCGGGGCCTTGCCGCTGGTATCGATAAAGACGAAATCCAGATCAGAAAAGGCGGCCACGGCCTCTACGATCTCCCGCGAATCGTAAATGGTGGTCACGGGCACATCCAGGATGTTGGCGTAAGTGCCCAGCTGATCCTGCGCGCCCACGCGGAAAACATCCGCGTTGATGATGCCCACCTTGGCCCCCCGCTCGAAGATGCAGGAGGACACAAGCTTGACCAGCGTGGTGGTTTTGCCCACGCCGGTGGGGCCGATGAGCATGATGCAGCGGGGTTTGTTTTTAGATGCCCGGATGTAGCGGGGCTTGCCCAAAATCTGCTCCAAAGCGCCGGAGATAGCTTGGTAATCGTTCTCGCCCTGCTCCATGCGCAAGCGCGCCGCGGCCTCCAGGGCCGTAAGCGCGGTTTGATCCACATCCTGCTCCTCCAGGCGGGCCAGCAGGGCTTCCAGGTTTAGCTCGCTGCCCGGCCTGGCCTTGGCCGCGGCGGTCTGTTCCCCCAACTGCTCGCCCTGGCTGCTCAGCTTCTGGCGGATATCCAATATCATCCGCTCCAGCGTGGCCAGGCGTACCAGCGTTTCCGCCTCGCCCTGCGCGGGAGCGGCCTGTGCCAAGGGCGCGGGCGCTGCCTGCGGATACTTGCGGGGCCTGCCCCGCCCCCGCTTGGCTGGGGCGGCGGCCGACGCATCCGCCTCTGCGGCGGGTGCCGGCATGGGGGCTGCGGGCGCGATCAAGGGCTGCGCGGGGGCTGCGGGCGCGGCGGGAACCGGCGCAAACGCCATAGGAGCGGGCGCGCTCGTGGGCACAAAGCTGCGTACGGGCGCGGATTCGCGCACGGGAGGTACGGCCGGCGCGGGGGGCTGCGCAAAGGCAACCGGTGCGGCGGGCGCATGGCTCACGAGGGCGGAGGGCAGCGGCGCCGCATTCACGGAGGCCTGGGTCACCAGGGCGGAGGGCACGGGCGCGGCGTTGGCCGGCCGAACAGGGGCCTTAGGCGGCTGCGCGCCCGTGGCGTAGGCTCCGAGCTTAGAAGCCGGGGTAACGGCCGCGGGCTGCTCCTGCGCCTGGGCTGCGGAAAGGATGCGGAGCATATCTTCATCCTCATCCTCCACCAGCCCGCGAACGGTCTTTTGCATCAGCTGGGCAAAGCGCTCGGGCTGCACGGGCGGCGGTGTAAATTCCTGCGGCGGAGCCTTTTCAGCCGCGCGCCCGATGATGGCCTTCTCCAGCGGCGCTTTGGCGGGCGCGTCGTTTGCGGGCGGGGCGAAACGCTGGGAGAGGGCCTCCCGGGCGCTTATATCCCGCCGTTTGTTTGGCGGCTCATCCTTATCGCAGGTGACCACCACTTCATATACACTTTTGCGCAGCAGGCCCAGCGGGCCATATTTCTGCTTGATCTTGCGGCTTTTGATAATGATCGCGTCCGCGCCCAGTTCCCGCTTGATCTGTTCCATCGCGGCTGGCATATCCTCCGCATAGTATTTTTTGGTTTCCATACTAGAGGGTCACCATCCCTTCGGAAATGATTTCGGTATCCTGGCCGATCTCGCTGTAAGAAAGCACCACAAAATCCGGCGCGATCTGCTCTGTCAGCTTTTTGAAATAACGCCGCGCTGCCGGCGAGGTAACAACGATGGGCGTAAGGCCCATGCCCGTCACCTTTTCCGTGGCGTTGCGCAGACTCAGGAAGATGCCCTGCATCTCTTTTTGGTTGAGGGCCAGATAGGAGCCCGTTTCACTCTTGCGCACCCGCTCGAGCAAAAGCTGCTCCACAGCCGCATCCACGGTGATCACATGGCCCTTGTCATCCGGGATAAAGCGCTTGGAGATGGCCCGGCCCAGGGCCTGGCGCACGAATTCCACCAGCGTCTCCGTATCGCGCGTGATGGAGCCGTAATCGGCCAGCGCCTCCAGGATGGTGCCTAAATCCCGCACGGAGATGTTCTCCCGGAGCAGGGCTGCCAGCACCTTTTGCAGCTCGCCCAGGGAAAAGAGCTTGGGCACGACCTCATCAACCAGGGCCGGCTGCTGGCCCTTAAGGTTATCTACCAGAACCTGCACCTGCTGCCTGGTGAGCAGCTCGGCGCTGTGGCGCTTGATCACGTCCGTCATGTGGGTGGCGATTACCGAGGGCAGGTCGATGGTGGTATAGCCCAAAAGCTCGGCTTTTTCGCGGTTGGCTTCCGTTACCCATAGGGCCGGCAGGCCGAAGGTGGGCTCCACGGTTTCGATGCCCTCCACCTTGCCCAGCACCTCGCCTGTTGAAAGGGCGAGGAAGTGATCCAGCATCACCTTGCCGCGCGATACCTCCACGCCCTTGATCTTGACCATATACTCGCTGGTGCCCAGCTGGATATTGTCGCGCAGGCGGATGACAGGAACGATGATGCCCAGATCCATCACGCATTGGCGGCGGATCATCACCACCCGTTCCAGCAGATCCCCGCCCTGGGAAGCATCCACCAGCGGCAGCAGGCCATAGCCCAGCTCCATGCTGATTAGATCCACCTGCAAAAGGGAGGTGGCCTTTTCGGGCTTTCGCATCTCCTGCGCCGCGGCCTCGTGGACATCCACGGCCTCTGGCTCCTCCTGCTCCTCTTTCTTTTTTTGCGCCTGCAAAAGGAAGTAGGCCAGCGCGCCCATACCCGCGGAAAGGAAGAGGATAGGCACCGTGGGCATGCCCGGAATGATAGCGAAGCCCAGCAGCATGCAGGCCAGAATGATGAAGATATAGGGCTGGCCGCCGAATTGCTTGGCAAGATCCCGCCCCAGGTTGTTATCCGACGTAGCCCTGGTGACGATGATGCCCATGGCCGTGGAGACCATCAGCGCCGGAATCTGGCTGCAAAGGCCGTCGCCCACGGTGGCGATGAGGTAGGTGTCGATCACCTCGGCGGTGGTCATGCCCGAATCACCCACCAGGCCGATGATCAGGCCGCCCACCATGTTGACCAGCGTGATGAGAATGCCGACGATCGCGTCGCCCTTAACGAATTTGCTCGAGCCGTCCATGGCACCGTAAAAATCCGCTTCGCGCTGGATCTTCGCGCGGCGCTCCTTGGCGCCCTGCTCGTCGACCAGGCCGGAGTTGAGATCCGCGTCGATGGCCATCTGCTTGCCCGGCATGGCGTCCAACGTAAAGCGGGCGGCTACCTCGGCCACGCGCTCCGCGCCCTTGGTGATGACTACGAACTGCACGATCACGATGATGAAGAAGGTGATAACGCCCACCACCAGGTTATCGCCGATGACGAACTGGGCAAAGGTGCGGATCACGCGGCCCGCGTCGCCATTGTTGCCCAAGATCAGGGTGGTAGTCGAAATGTTCAGCGAAAGGCGAAACAGCGTGAGGATCAGCAGCATGGTGGGGAAGCTGGCGAATTGCAGCGGCTCCGTGATATAGACCGTCATCAGAAGCACCAGCAGGGAAACGGCGATGTTGATCACCAGCAGCACATCCATTAGGGCCGTAGGCACGGGCAGGATGATGATGAGCACGATACTCAGCAGCACAACCGCGATAATAACGTCCTGTGGCTTTAGCTTCGTCATCTTGTTCCTTCCCTACCTTCCCTTTTTCAGCTTATACACATAGGCCAGTATCTCCGCTACGGCCTGGTACAGCTCGAAGGGAACCTCGCTGCCGATTTCGCACATTTTATACAGCCCTTGGGCCACGCTTTTATTTTCAACCAGCTCTACCCCGCTTTCCTTGGCAATCTCCTTGATGCGCCGGGCCAGATAATCCTGGCCCTTGGCCGTAACGATGGGGGCGGAAGCCTTGGCTTCTTCATATTTGAGAGCCACCGCGTAATGGGTGGGGTTGGTGATCACCACATCCGCCTCGGGCACGGCCTGCATCATGCGCATCGCGGCCATCTGGCGCTGCTTTTGCTTGATACGGCCCTTGACCTGCGGGTCACCCTCCTGCTGCTTGTACTCGAGCTTGAGCTCGTATTTGGTCATGCGCAGGTCTTTTTCGTAGCGCCACCACTGGTAGAAATAGTCCAGGCCCGCCATCACCAAGAGGGCCAGCCCTACGCTCAGGCCAAGATCGGTGATCAGCAGCAGAATCAGTTCCGCGGCCAGGGCAGGGTCCCGCCAGGCGGCTTCCCCAAAGCGCTCCATGGCCGCTACATATCTGCCATAGGCTACATAGCCGATGATGATGATCTTAACGATGGATTTGAGCAGCTCGTAAAGCGTGCGCACGGAAAAAATGCGCTGTAGCCCTTTTAAAGGGTTGAGCCTATCCATCTTGGGCGAAAGGGCCTTGCTGGAAAACAGAAAGCCCACCTGCAAAAGGTTTGCGCCCGCGGCCCCGATGAAGGCCACGCCCAGGAAGGGCAGCATGATCCACGCCAGCTCGATCGAGCCTTGGGCCAGCAGGCGGGGAACCTCCCCGGCCTCCAACGCATCCCCCATAAAGAGCTGCCCCGAAAGGCCCGCCCTAAGAAAATTAGCCATCCGCTCCCACATGCCTGGGCCCAGCATGCGCAGCGCCCCAAAGAGCAGCAGCACCATCAACGCCGTAACCAGCTCGTTGCTTTTGCGTACCTGGCCCCGCTCCCGCGCATCCCTGCGCTTTTTGGGCGTTGCTTTTTCCGTGCGTTCGCCGCCGCTTCCTTCCTGCGCCATGGCTTACGCGCCGATCAGGGCCGAGAAGGCCCGCTCCATGCCGGCGAACATGCTCTCGAACACGCTGCCTGCCAGCGAGGAATAGATGGGCAGCACCATGGAAAGCACCACCAGCCCCAGGATGATCTTTAACGGCATGCCGATCACGAACACGTTCATCTGCGGCACCGTGCGCACCAGCATGCCCATGGCCGCCTCGCCCAACAGGCCCGATATCACCACCGGCAGGGCCATGCGCAGCCCCAGCACAAAGGCCTCGCAAAACAGCTCCGCAATCACCCAGGCAATGCCGGAAGAAACCGTTACCGCGCCCACGGGGATGTGCAGGAAGGTGAGCCGCAAAAGCGCGATCAGCCGCTCAAAGCCGCCCACGCTGATAAAGACCAGCATCATCATGGTATTGAGCAGGTTCCCCAGCATGGGGATGCTGGCGTTGGACTGCTGGTCGAACACATTGGCCATGCCAAAGCCCATCTGCATATCGATCAGCTGGCCGGCCGAAAAGGATACGCTGAAAAACAGGGTCAGCAGGTAGCCCATGATGAGGCCCACGAGCGTTTCCTTCGCGCACAGCAGAGCGAAAATAGGCACGCTGCCATACGTTAGGGGCGCGGGCGTGGGCAGCACCGTAAAAAAGAAATAGGCCAGGGCCAGGCTGTAGCTGATCTTCACCGCGGCCGGGATGTTCGCCCGGCCGAAGATGGGGGAGGAAAGCGTCATGCCAGCCACCCGGATAAAGAGCAGCAGCGCGTAATCCAATCCGCCTGCGGCCAGCCGCGAAAGCGCCTCCATAGGGCTAATAGATCATCTGGCCGATGTAGCCATACAGCCGCGTAACCAGGCCGCTGGTTTCGGAGAGGATATACCCCGCGCTTACCAGAAGGGCCAGGAATACGCCGATGATCTTGGGCACAAAGGCCAGCGTTTGCTCGCTGATCTGGGTCGCGG
>CAZAZI010000094.1:0-6741 GCA_964489575.1 uncultured Oscillospiraceae bacterium
CGCCGTGCAGGCCGGCGTTGCCGAGATTACTAAAAAGTATCCTATGTACGAGTAATATGGTTTGCGCTTAGCAAAGAGGGCTTCGGCCCTCTTTCTTTATAAAATTTATTTTTTGGATTTTACTTAAAGCGTGGGCTTTCCCCAGGCAACTAAAAGTTTTTTAGCCTTTCACACATTTTTTCAGAAATCCCCTTTACAATAGCGGGAAAATGGGCTAAACTGAGAGCGTGGACATCTTGGCCTGCTAAAGCGCGGGCCTGAAAAATATCTGTAAAATAAAAGCATAGCGGGGTGTATCATCATGATCGATCTAACCATGAACCAAAAGAGCCTGGCGAACAACATTCAAAAGGCGCGGGAGAACCACATCGTACTACCCACCTTTGCCCAGATGCGGGATCCAAACAAGGTGCCGGAAAAGATCAAGCAGGGCCTCAAGAGCGTAGGCCTGTGGGATGTGAATCCTCTCAACCTGTTCCGCATCACCTGGCATAACGAGCCCACCATGGAGGGCGGCCAGTATGGCGGCGTGAACTTCATCGAGATCCCCAGCGCCCTCACGGGTGTGGACGCCAAGATCATCGTTCTTTGCGGCAAGTGGTTCCCCACGGGCTGCCATAAGGTGGGCGCAAGCTACGGCTGCCTGGCGCCCCGCCTGGTTACCGGCCAGTTCGACGCAACGTATCACAAGGCCGTTTGGCCCTCCACCGGCAACTATTGCCGGGGCGGCGCGTTCAATTCCAAGCTGCTCTCTTGCGAAAGCGTGGCCATCCTGCCCGCAGAAATGAGCAAGGAGCGCTTTGACTGGCTCAAGCAGATTGCGGGCGAAATCATCGCCACCCCCGGCTGCGAGAGCAACGTGAAGGAGATCTTCGACAAAACCTGGGAACTGCGCAACACCCGCGAGGATGTGGTTATCTTCAACCAGTTCGAGGAAATGGGCAACGTGCTCTGGCACTACCAGGTAACGGGCACCGCCATTGCGGAAGCCTTTGAGGCCATGAAGGCCAGCGGCGGAAACCTGCGCTTTGCGGGCGCTTGCTTCACCAGCGGCAGCGCCGGCACCATGAGCGCGGGCGACTACCTCAAGGAGCAGTACCCCGGCTTCAAACTGGCCGTGGGCGAGGCGCTGCAGTGCCCCACCCTGCTCAACAACGGCTTCGGCGGCCACCGCATCGAAGGCATCGGCGACAAGCACGTGCCCTGGGTGCACAACGTGAAGAATACGGACATGGTGGTCGCTATCGACGACGAGGACAGCCAGAACCTGCTGCGCCTCTTCAACACCGAAATCGGCCACAAGTACCTGCGCGAGGAGATCGGCGTATCCCAGGAGACCATCGACCAGCTTTCCATGTTGGGCATTTCCGGTATCGCCAACGTGCTGGGCTGCATCAAGATGGCAAAATACTATGAGCTCACCGGTAAGGATGTTCTGGCCACCGTGGCGACGGACAGCGCCGTCATGTACGGCAGCCGCATCGAGGAGCTGGACGAGCAGCAGGGCGCATACCGCGAGCTGATCGCGGCCCGGGACTACTGGGAGCATATGCGGGGCGTGCGCACGGATTCCATGCTGGAACTCACTTACGAGGATCGCAAGCGCGTGCACAATCTCAAGTACTACACCTGGGTGGAGCAGCAGGGCCGCACGGTGGAGGAGCTCAACGCCCAGTGGTATGACGATAGCTATTGGACTGGCATCCACGCCCAGGCCGCCGAAATGGATAAGCTGATCGACGCGTTCAACGCTGAAACCGGCGTGCTGGCCAACATGAAATAAAGAACCGAACCGCTTTTGGGGGCGGGCCGCACGGCCCGCCCTTTTGTATGCGTGAGATCCCGGCCGGCAACCTGCGGCTCGCCTAGAAAAGAGAACAAGAGGATAAAACAGGGTATTTTCCCGATAAAAGTTAATAAGTTAGTCATAAAAGTGGCGATAAGTGTTGCGAAGTGGTGGAGCAGATGGTATAATACGGGCATAGTGAAGTCCTGTATCCAGGCTGTGGGAGGGCGGAGGCGTGGGAACCTCGGCCGGGCCCGGTTACAGAAGGCAGAAAGGCGGCTCCGCGTGCTCATAAGTTCTTTTGAACATAGCGTGGACGCCAAAGGCAGGGTTTTCATACCCGCCAAATGGCGCGATGATCTGGGAGACACCATCGTCATCACCCGGGATCTGCCGGGGGAGGGCGATACAAGGTGTCTTTTCGGCATGTCGCTGCAAGTTTGGAACGAAATGCTCGAGCGCTTCAAGCGCATCGCCATTTCGGATGCGCCTGCGCAAAACGCCATGCGTATGCTCTTCGCGGGCGCCATGGATTGCGAGCTGGACAAGCAGGGCCGCGCCCTTTTGAGCGCTAATCTGCGCCAGTATGCAGGCATCGATAAGGACGCGGTGCTCATCGGCATGGGCAACCGCATCGAGATATGGAGCGCACAGCGCTGGAATAAGCATTGCGAGGAAAACGACAAGGTGAGCGCCGAGACCCTCTGCTACCTCACGGAGCTTGGCATATGATAGAATTTCGTCACACGCCCATTATGGTGGAGCAGGTGCTCGCGTTGCTGGAACCGCGGCGCGGCGGCGTGTTCGTGGATGGGACCTTGGGCGGCGGCGGTCACGCACAGGCCGTGCTCTCCCTCTTGCCCCCCGGCGCGAAGCTTTACGGCATCGACCGGGACGCGGCCGCCATTGCGGCGGCAACGGAGCGGCTCAAGCCTTTTGGGGCGCGCTTCATTCCCCTTAGGGGTAATTTCCACCGCATGGCGGAACTGCTTAGGGAGCAGGATGAAACGGGTGCGGATGGCATTTTGCTAGACCTGGGCGTTTCCTCCCACCAGCTGGATACGCCCGAGCGCGGGTTCTCCTATCACGACGACGCGCCGCTCGATATGCGCATGGATACATCGGCCCTCCTTTCCGCCTACGATGTAATCAACGGCTACAGCGCGGAGGATCTGTTCCGCGTCATCCGGGATTACGGAGAGGAGCGCTACGCATCCCGGGTAGCCCGGGCCATCGTGCGGGCGCGGGAAACACAAGGCCCCATCGCGGGCACCGTGCGCCTGGCGGAGATCGTCAAAAGCGCCATCCCCGCAGCCAATCGGCGGGAGGGCCCGCACCCGGCCCGGCGCACCTTCCAGGCCCTGCGCATCGAGGTGAACGGGGAGCTGGAAGGGCTGGAAGCGGCCATCGAGAGCGCACATAACCTTTTGCGCAGCGGCGGGCGCATGGCGGTGATTACCTTCCATTCGCTGGAAGACCGCATCGTCAAACAAGCCTTCAAGCGTTTTGAAAACCCCTGCACCTGCGACCCGCGCGCGCCCATTTGTACCTGCGGCCGCAGGCCCACGGTTTGCATCCTTACCAAAAAGCCCATCGAGGCCGGTGAGGCGGAGCTGTGCGAGAACCCCCGCGCCCGCAGCGCAAAGCTAAGGGCGATTGAGAAGTTATAACCAACAAAGGCGGAGAATACAAATGGCAGTAGCGGCAAAAAGGCTGGATAACGAGCTGCGGTATGCGCCCGCTACGCGGGTGTACGCCCAAGGCTCCGCCGCGCCCGTTCTGGAGCCGCAGGAGCGGCAAAGGCCACAGGCACAGCCCGGGCGGCAGGTTTCGCCTGTGCAGGCCACCCGTATCGCCCGATCCGCCCGCCCCCGTCCCAAGGTCAGCCCGGGGCGGCTGATGTTCGTAACGCTGGCCATCATGGCAGGCTCCGCGCTAATGATCATCACGCTGGTGCGCTATGCCATGATTACGCAGGAATATACCGTGGTCAACGAGACCAGGGAACAGATCGAGGAAAGCGACCGCGAGATCGCGGCGCTTAAGGTGCAGCTCAACGCCGCCGTCAGCCTGGAGGAGGCCCGCGCCGCCGCCTTGGAGGCGGGGATGGGATACCCCACGGCGGAGCAGATCATCCGCATACAGGGCGGGCAGCAGGCGCAATCCGGAGGCCAAACGGCCCCCGAGTAAGGGCCGTGGAGGTGAAAGGCTTTGGGCGGAACGGGCGTTGCGGCTAAAAAGCGGCTGGCCATCACGCTTGCGGGCGTGGCCGTGGTGTTTTTGCTGCTGATCGTGCGCCTGTTTTGGATCATGATCGTGCAAGGGCCGGAGTTGAGCGAAAAGGCCCTGCTCCAGCAGACCCAGGATACCTCCCTTACAGCCTCCAGGGGCGCCATCACGGACGCGGGCGGCGTGGTGTTGGCCCAGAGCGGCACTGCCTACAAGGTGATGCTCAACCCCTCCCAACTATGCTCGGCAAAATATAAAGACGATAACGACCGCGTGGCCCTGGAGCTTTCCGAAATCCTGCAAATGGATTACAACTATGTTTATAGCCAGGTGCAAAAGCAGAGCAGCAAGGGCGAATACTACAGAGAGGTCATCCTCAAGCGCCAGGTGGAGCGCGAGGTGGTGGACGCCATCAACAGCCGCCAGCTAGGCCCCGGGGTCTATATGACCATCGATTCCAAGCGCTACTATCCTAACGGCAGCCTCTTCTCCCAGCTTTTGGGCTTCACCACCATCGACGGGGTGGGCCAGAGCGGGCTGGAGCAGAAGTATGATAAATACCTCGCGGGCGAGGATGGCCGCATGATTACCGAAACCGACGCCGTGGGCAGCGCCCTGGCGTACGGCGCGCAGGAGATCATCGAACCCGTGAACGGCTACGATGTGGTCCTGACCACGGATAGCGCCATTCAGTCCTTTTTGGAAAAGGCCCTCAAGGAGGCGCTGGTGGTTAACCAGGCCGAAACGGCCCAGGGCATCGTGCTAAATTGCAAAACCGGGGCCATCGCGGCCCTTTCCAGCCAGCCGGATTACGACCCAAACAGCCCCCCCCGCGATGATATCGCCACCCTCAACGCCCTGAGCCGCAACCGCGTGGTTTCCGATAACTACGAGCCCGGCTCGACCTTCAAGATCGTCACCTTGGCCTCCGCGCTGGATAGCGGCGCCGTGAATCTGAACACGGGCTACCATTGCCCGGGCTACCACATGGTGAACGGGGAAAGGATCAAGTGCTGGAAGGCGGGCGGCCACGGCAGCGAAACGCTGAAAAAGGCGGTGCAGAACTCCTGCAACCCGGCGTTTATGCAAATGGCGCTTGCCATGGGCGCGGATACGTTTTATGATTATATCTATGCTTTCGGCTTCGGCACCACCACGGCCAGCGGCATCTCGGGCGAGACCAGCGGCATCGTGACGCACCAGAAATACATGACCGAGAACACACTCGCCCGCATCGGCTTCGGCCAGAGCATCGCCGTATCCCCCATCCAGCTGGCGGCCGCTGCCGCGGCTGCCGTAAATGGCGGTGAGCTGATGCAGCCCTACATCGTGGATCGCATCGTCAGCCAGAGCGGCGAGGTCATTTTGCAGAATTCGCCCACAGCCGTGCGCCGGGTGATCTCCAGCGAGACCAGCGCCACGGTGCGGGATCTGCTCGAAAGCGTGGTGTCGGAGGGAAGCGGCAGAAACGCTGCCATCCCCGGGTATCGTGTGGGCGGCAAAACCGGTACCGCCCAGAAGTATCAGGACGGAAAGGTAGCCGAGGGCAAGCTAATCGCGTCCTTCATCGGCTTCGCCCCCGCGGACGATCCGGAGTATGTTTGCCTGATCCTGGTGGATGAGCCCAAGGTGGGCACCATCTTCGGCAGCACCGTGGCCGCGCCCTTTGTCAAACAGGTGATGGAGGAAACCCTGCGGCACTATGGCTACCTGCCCACCGAAAGCGTGGAAACGGTGAGCGTGCCCGATCTGGTGGGCATGACCATTAACGAAGCCAAAACGGCGCTCAAGGCCAACGGCCTCGAGGCGGTTTATCAGGATGACGGGGCCGATATCGTTACCGCCCAGGTATCCGCGGCCAACGAGATCGTGCAAAAGGGCAGCGAGGTGCTGCTATATACCGATAACACCGGCATCGAAATCACCGAGGCCGAGGTGGAGATGGCCACCGTGCCCGACGTCACAGGGCGTACGCGCCTTTCGGCCAACGACGAGCTGGCCAAGTATGGGTTCAAGATACTCATCGATCCGCCGGATCAAAGCGGGGTGGCCTTCAGGCAATACCCGGCGGCGGGTGAAAAAGTAGAGAAAGGCACACAGGTGCTGGTGGAATTTGAAAACGCCGTTACGGCTTCCACAGGTGGAACCGAATAGCGCAGGCCAGGAACGGAGCGGAGGCGCGCTGCGCCCGCAAAGGAGAAGAAAAGCATGTTATTGAGCGAATTGGCAAAGCCGACTGCCCACGAGTTGCTGGGCGAGGATGTGGAGGCCGGGGAATTACAGTATAATTCCCGCAAGGTCAACAAAGGGGATGTGTTTTGCTGCATCGTGGGCACCTTTGCCGACGGGCACGAATACGCGGCCCAGGCGGTGGAAAAGGGCGCGGCTGCGCTGGTGGTCGAGCGGCGGCTGCCCCTCGATGTGCCGCAGCTATTGGTGCCCAACACCCGCGTGTCCATGGCGGAAATGGCCGCGGGCTACTACGGCTACCCCACAAAGGGCATGACCATCCTCGGCGTAACCGGCACCAACGGAAAAACCAGCACCACCTATATGCTCAAAGCCATTGCCGAGCGCATGGGCAAGAAGGTGGGCCTCATCGGCACCATTCGCAACATGATCGGCGACATCATCATCGACACCGAGCGCACCACCCCCGAGAGCGTGGATCTGCAGCGCATATTCCGCCAGATGAAGGATGAAAATGTGGATGTGGTGATCATGGA
>CAZAZI010000095.1:0-6727 GCA_964489575.1 uncultured Oscillospiraceae bacterium
CTTTGGAACAGCTAATCGCCATCGATGGCAACAGCCTTATGCACCGGGCCTATTACGCCCTGCCTTCCATGGCCGCCAAGGACGGCACCCCCACGGGGGCCATCTACGGTTTTTTGAGCATGCTGCTAAAACTCGTGGAGCGGCAACCCGCCTACCTGCTGGTGGCCTTCGATATGCACGGCCCCACCTTCCGCCACGAATTCTATGGGGAATACAAGGCGGGCCGCAAGGCCACGCCGGAGGACTTGCGGCCCCAGTTTCCCTTGCTCAAAGAGGTGCTCTCGGCCATGGGCATCGCCGTGTGCGAATGCGAGCGTTTTGAGGCGGACGATATCCTGGGCACGGCCTCCCGCATGGCGGAGCGGGCCGGGGTGGAAGCGCTTCTGGTCACGGGCGACCGGGATGCTTTGCAGCTCATCACCCCCCGCACCCACGTGCTGATGACCAAGAAGGGCATTTCCGAGACCGTGGAATACGACGAGGCGGTTTTGCTGGAATCCTACGGCCTCACGCCGGAGCGCATGCCGGATTTGAAGGGCTTGATGGGCGACGGGTCGGATAACATCCCCGGTATCCCCGGCGTGGGGGAAAAGACGGCCCTTAAGCTGCTGGAAAGATACGGCACTATGGAGAATGCCCTGGCCCGCGCGGCCGAGGAAAAGGGCGCTTTAAAAGCCAAGCTGGAAGGCGGCGGGGATTCCGCCCGGCTCAGCTATAAACTAGGTTTGATCGATACACAGGCCCCTATTACGGCAACCCTCGAAGATTGGGCTTTCCGCCCGGCCACCCTGCGGGGCGCGCTGCCCTTGCTGCATAAGCTGGAACTGCGCTCGCTGGCGGGCCGCGTGGCAGACCATAGCGGGGAAGCGCCCGCCGCTGCCGCCGCAACCGCACCGGCGCGCGAGACGCGCCGCATCATGGATGAAGCGGGCGTAGCGGCCCTGTGCGAAGAGATGAAACAAGCCAAACGCCTGGCCATCGTAGCGGGCGAGGGGCTGGCGCTGGCTATGGACGGGGCCTTGCAATGCGAAATCTCCCTGGCGGGCGGCACCCTGCTAACCCCCGGGCTGGAGCCGGCGCGGGTTCTAGAGTTGCTCAAACCCATTTTGGAGGACGCGGCCATAGAAAAGGCCGTGTTTGACGCGAAGGCCCTGCAACACACGCTGGATGCTTACGGCGTGCGCCTCGCCGGCCTTAAGTGGGACGCCATGATCCAGGATTATCTGCTGCACGCCATCCACCCGGCGGATTCGCTCAAAACCCTTTGTATAGAGCGGGGGCTGGAGCCGGGCGCCGCGTCCCTTTGGGCGCTTGGCGTACAGATGCAGGCTGAAATGGAAGAGAAGGGGCTTTGGAGCCTCTACGAAACCGTGGAGCTGCCCCTCGTGTGGGTGCTCTACGATATGGAGCGAGAGGGCTTCCGCATGGACGCAGGGGTTCTTAAGCATTTGAGCGCCGCCTTTGGCGAGCGCATCGGGCGGGCCGAGGAAGGCATCTATGAGCTGGCAGGGGAGAAGTTCAACATCCTTTCCCCCAAGCAGCTGGGCGCAATCCTCTTTGAAAGGCTGGGCCTGCCGGCCCAGAAAAAGACCAAGACCGGCTATTCCACGGACGCTGCCGTGCTGGAGGCCCTGGAAGACAAGCACCCCATCGTACCCCTAGTGATAGAATACCGTTTTCTATCCAAGCTCAAAAGCACCTTTTTGGATGGCCTGCTGGGCCTGATGCGGCCGGATGGCCGGGTGCACACCAGCTTTAACCAAAATGTGGCCGCCACGGGCCGCATCTCCAGCACAGAGCCCAATTTGCAGAATATTCCCGTGCGCACAGAGCTGGGGCGGGAGATCCGCCGGGCCTTTGTGGCCAGCCCGGGCAAGGTGCTGGTGGGCGCGGATTATTCCCAGATCGAGCTGCGCCTTCTGGCTCACATGAGCGGGGATGAAGCCATGGTGGAAGCATTCCGAAGCGGCGCGGATATTCACGCTATCACCGCCTCGGAGGTGTTCGGCATCGCGCCCGAGAACCTCACGCCCGCCCAGCGCAGCGCGGCCAAGGCGGTGAATTTCGGCATCGTTTACGGCATCAGCGAATTCGGCCTGGCCCGCAACCTCGGCATTTCCCGCAAGGAGGCGGGGGATTACATCGCCGGGTATTTTCGGCGCTACCCGGGCGTGAAGGCCTACTTGGATGCATGCGTGGCGGAAGGTAAGGCCAAAGGCTACGCCTCCACCCTGATGGGCCGCAGGCGGGAATTGCCGGAGCTGAACTCCGCCAATTTCAACACCCGCGGCTTTGGCGAGCGGGTAGCCATGAACATGCCCATCCAGGGCACGGCCGCGGATATCATCAAGCTGGCCATGGTGCGGGTGCAGCAGGCTCTCTTTGAGCAGGGGCTCCAGGCCAAGCTGATTTTGCAGATACACGACGAACTCATTTTGGACACGCCCCTTGATGAAGTCGAGCCGGTCAAATGCCTGCTCTGCGCCTGCATGGAGGGCTCGATGGCGCTTTCCGTCCCCTTGGTTGCGGAGGTGCGGGAGGGGCACAGCTGGTATGATACGAAGTAGCATGCCCGTGATCGGCCTCACCGGCTCCATGGCCGCGGGCAAATCCACCGCGGCCTGCCATTTAGCCAAGCTCGGGGCCTATGTGGCCGATGCGGACCGGGCGGCCCGGCAGGTGGTTCTGCCCGGCACGGCGGGCTTGCGGGCGCTGGCTGCGCGCTTTGGCCCGGGTGTTTTGCGGCCGGATGGCGCGCTGGATCGGCCGGCCCTCGCTGCCATTGCCTTTGGTGATACGGCGGCCCTACTCGATCTCAATGCCATAACGCACCCCCGCATCCGCACGCTGCTTGAAGCGGAGCTGGCCGAGGCCCGTGCGCTGGGCGCGCAAGCCGCCGTGTTGGATGCGGCGCTTTTGCTCGAGGCCGGCTGGCAGGATTTATGCGACGAGGTGTGGCTGGTCACGGCGCCCGAGGAAGCGCGGCTTAACCGTGCCATGGCGCGCGACGGCCTAAGCCGCGAGGCCGCCCAAGCCCGGATGGACGCCCAGATGCCCGATAAGGAAAAGCGGGCGCTGGCGGATGTGATTTTAGAAAACGGCGGTTCCAAGGAGGCGCTTTTCGCCCAAACGGAGGCCGCTTATGCCCGCCTCTGCGGGCGGCCGGAGAAAGGAATGCGATGAAAAAGCTCGGGAAGGCGCTTTTGGTGGCCGCGATCTTGCTGGCCCTGGTGCTGTGCGCCTTCCGGCTCAACGAATATATGGAAAAACGCAAATACCGCCTGGATTACCCCGGCGAGATCATGGCTTCGAGCGCGGAATTCAGCCTCGATCCCTATTTGGTGGCGGCGGTCATCCATTGTGAAAGCGGCAACCGGCCTGCGGTGGTCTCCGCCAAGGGCGCGGTGGGCCTGATGCAGATCATGCCGGATACAGGCGGCTGGATCGCTGCCAAGCTGCGCCTCGCTGATTTTACGGAGCCCATGCTCACGAATCCGGCCTTGAACATCCGCCTGGGATGCTGGTACCTGCGCTACCTGCTGGATCGATTTGGCGGTGTGCGCGGCCATGCCTTGGCCGCTTATAACGCCGGGCCGGGCAACCTCAAAAAGTGGCTGGAGGACGAGGCCTATAGCCAGGATGGCTTGCTGGTGCAGATCCCCTTTGCGGAGACCAGCAGCTATGTGGAAAGAGTGGAACAAGCCTATGAAAAATACAAAAAATTATATCCGGACGAGCTTGGTTAGGCGCGCTGCCGCGTTTTCGGTGGCGCTGCTTCTCTGCCTGCTTTGCGCCTGCTCGGCACAGACGGTAGAAAAGGAAGAAGCCGCCCTGCTCACCACCCCTTCGCCCGCGCCCGCGCCCCTCGCGGGGGGCGAGATACGCCTGCCCATGCCCATCAACGCCGATATTACCGACCCCCTGCATGTGAATACCGAGGAGATGCTTTCGCTCTTTTCGCTGATCTATGAGGGCCTCATCAGCATCAGCAGCACGGGCAAGCTCACGGCGGAGCTGGCGGAAAGCTGGAGTGGCGACGAGGCCGCCAAGGTATGGATATTTACCCTGCGCAGCGGCGTCAAGTGGCACAATGGCAGCGATTTCACGGCCTATGACGTAACCGCCACCTTCTCCCGCCTCAAGGAGCTGGGCGCGGATTCCTATTATGCCTACCAGGCGAACAAGATCGAATCCATGCGAGCGGTGGATGACCGCACCCTGGAGGTGACCATGGCCCAGGCGGGCTATGCCTCGCTCTATGCCCTAACCTTCCCCGTGATGCAGGGGGGCCAGGCCGCCGCCCTGCCCGTGGGCACGGGCCCATTCCTGCTGGAAAGCTGGACGGGCCAGGAGGCGCGCCTGATTGCCAATGGCAATTGGTGGAAGCAGCGGCCCTATCTCGACGCCATCGTCTTTGTGGAGCGCGACAGCAACGAAACGGCCCTGGCCTCCTACCAGGCCGGCCAGCTGGATATGGTGCCCAGCTCCAACACGAGCGTGGGCCGCTACCGCAGCGAATCCACCACGGTGCTCGATGTGATGACCCAAACCGCGGAGCTGCTGCTGATCAACAGCAACAACGCGCCCCTTCGGGACGCCAATGTGCGCAAGGCTCTTTCCTACGCCTTGGATCGAGGCAAGATCATCGCCAATATCTACATGAACCGCGCCCAGCCCTGCGATGTGCCGGTAGCGCCGGATAGCTGGATCTACGAGAGCAGGAGCAAGGTATACGACTATAACCTCACCAAAGCCCGCGAGCTTTTGGCCGAGGCGGGCTGGGAGCAGGATGAAGAGAGCGGCCTGCTCATGCGCGGCGGCCAGGGCTTGCGCGTGCGCCTGTTGGTAAATGAATCCACAGAGACCACCCGCAAGGAGGCTGCTAACCTCATCGCCTCGCAGCTGATGGAGCTGGGCATGGAGGTGGAGCTGACCGCTGCGCCCCACGCCTTGGGCCAAAGCGACAGCGAATATATGCAAAAGCTCAACGCCGACGCCTACGACCTCTGCCTCATCGGCGTGAACCTGGGCCGCGACGGCGACCTCACAGAGGTGATGGACCCTGCGGGCACGGCCCACTATGGCAACTATTCCGTGCCGGAGCTTACGGCCATGGCCGGAGATATCCTCACAGCCAAGGATGAAACGGCCTACCGCGAGGCGGCCTCGGCCTTTCAGGTGAAATTCACCGAGGAGCTGCCCTTTATCGTGCTTTACTTCCGCCTCAACAGCATCGTCTATTCGGCGGAGATCAAGGGCATGAGCGACGCGCGCGAGCCGGATATCATGAATACGGCGGATAAATGGTATATCAACCAGCGCCAGGATTGACCGCAAGGCGACCTTTGGCTATACTGGAACGGAAAGCTTAGTAGGAGAATGTACATGCTCGTTATCATCATCGCCGCGGCCGTGGTGGCGCTGGATCAGGTCACCAAGCTGCTGGCCGCAAACCTGCTCACCACCCTGCCCGCCAATACCTATGCCCTCTGGCCCGGGGTTTTCCATTTTACGTATACGGAAAACCGCGGCGCTGCCTTTGGCATGCTGCAAAACGCCCGCTGGTTCTTTATCATCACCACCGTGATCGCCTGCGGGGCCATGATCTGGTTCCTCCATAAGGAGCGGGGCAAAATGCACCTGCTGATGCGGGTGACGCTGGCCCTCCTCCTGGGCGGCGCGCTGGGGAATTTTATCGACCGCCTGTTCCTGGGCTATGTGCGGGATATGTTCTCCGCGGTGATCATCAACTTCGCCATCTTCAACGTGGCTGACAGCGCCGTGAGCGTGGGCTGCGTGCTGCTTTTTATCGATCTGCTGTTCCTCAAGGGCAAACGGTATATGGCGGACCCGCCCAAGGGCGAGGGCGCGCTCCCGGAAGAGAGCGGGGCCGGGCCTGTGGAATGATTTCCGATTTCGAATTCGAAAGCGAATACGAAGGCGCCGAAGCGGCGCTGGAAGCCCGGGCGGATAGCGCCGGGGAGCGGCTGGATATATTCTGCGCCCGCGCTTTCGGCCTCACCCGCTCGCAGGCACAGCGGGTCATTGCCTCCGGCCATGCCGCTATTAACGGGCAAGCAGCCAAAGCCGGCGATAAGCTGCGAGAGGGCGACCTCGTTTCCTTTTTGCCGCCGCCCGTGCGGGAATTGGAGGCTAAACCCCAGGATATCCCCCTCTCCATCGTGCATGAGGATGCGGATATCGCCGTGATCGACAAGCCCCAGGGCATGGTGGTGCACCCTGCGGCCGGCAATCCGGACGGCACGCTGGTCAACGCCCTGCTCTTTCATTTGGAGGGGCTTTCCGGCATCGGCGGAGCGGCCAGGCCCGGCATTGTACACCGCATTGATAAGCTGACCAGCGGCCTGCTCGTTGTGGCAAAGAACGATCTGGCGCACAGTTCCCTTTCGGAGCAGATCAAGGCACACACAGTCCGGCGCACCTATATCGCCATCGTGGAGGGCAACTTGCGTGAAGATGCGGGCACGGTGGATGCCGCCATCGCCCGCAGCCGCACCGACCGCAAGCGCATGGCCCTCGATAGGGAAGGCCGCGGCGCCGTGACCCATTGGCGGGTGCTGGAGCGTTACGGGAAGTTCACGTTGATCGAAGCCAGGCTGGAAACAGGCCGCACCCACCAGATTCGGGTGCATATGGCGAGCCTGGGCCACCCGGTGGCCGGGGATGTGGTATACGGCCCGTCGAAGCCCAAGCTGGGCCTTGAAGG
>CAZAZI010000096.1:0-6642 GCA_964489575.1 uncultured Oscillospiraceae bacterium
TTACGGCGTGCCGATGGTCGCTATGCCGTTCATCAATGACCAAATCTCGAATGCTGAACGCATCGTAGAGCTTGGAATCGGGAAAAGTGTGCGCTCTTTCCCAAGCAGCGGCAGACAGCTATATAAAACGGTAAAAGATGTATATTACGATGAACATATGCGAAGCCGTAGCGAGCAAGTGAGGGATATGCTAAAAAGCGAAGCATCTTTGGAAGAGACCGTTAACCAGATCGAAAAGATTTTAGGCTAGGGAGTTAGTTATCCGTCCACATAATGCCGCAAGCAACTACTTGCCCTATGTATCCTAGGGCGCAGATCATAAAACTGGGCGGCAAAACCAGGTTTTTTCGGCCGACGCGCGTTGCACCCGCCTTCGGGCGTTGCCGGCAGTAAGGGTTTACCCGTATTATGAAACACCCCCGGCTTCGCCGGGGGCGCATTATTATATCCAATCCCAGGCAAACTTTTTCTCCGGGCAGCGGGCCAGGCAGTAGCCGCAGCCCGCACAGGCCTTTTGATCCAGAACGATGCTGCCGTCCTGCCCGCGGGTGATGGCGTCGTAGATGCAGCCCAGGCGGCAGATATCGCAATCCGTGGCGCAGGGCTTAAGGAGCGTGGCCCGCACGGGCCGGGGGCGGATATCCTCGAAGGGCCGAAGGGAGGAAAGGGCCGCGCCCCGGATCTCGGAAAACCCGGTGTGGGCGTGCCGCTCCATCCAATCTTCCAGCCCATGGAGCACATGGCTGATCACCTCGTAGCCCCCAATATGGATGGCTGAGGCAAGCTGGACGGCGCTTGCGCCCAGCATGATGGATTCCAGGGCGTGCCTAGCTGTGGAAATGCCGCCGCAGCTGCAAATCTGAAAGGGCGTGTATTGCTTGAGCATCGCGGTGGCCGCCAGGGAGATGGGGCGGATGTTCTCGGAGGAATAGCCGCCGAAGGTGGGCATAAAGGTTTGTCTGTTTTCCAGATCGACGCCGCTTAGGCCCTTAAGGCATTCGATGGCCGTAACGGCCTGGGCGCCCGCATCGTAGATCGCCTGCAGCATTTCCGGGAAGAAGCAGGCCTCATAAGGCAGCTTGACGAACACGGGCAGATCCGCCGCCTTCACGGCTGATTCGACGATCTTGGCTGTGCGCTCGGGGTATGTGCTATAGGAGCGGTAACGCGTGCCTACCGGCGCGGAGAGGCTCAGCTCGATGGCGTCCGCGCCCATACGCTCCACACAGGCGGCCAGATAGCGCACCTCCGAGGCCGTTTCGCCCCAGATGCTGCAAATGAGCCTGGCCCCGCCCTTATCCAGCGCGGCCAGGCCGTTCTCCCATTGCTCCAGGTATTGGTGGGAATATAGCTTGACGTTGAAGAGCTGCGTGCCCTGCGCATGCAGATATGGGTGCAGGATGGGATAGGTTTCCATGGCGATGGTTTCTGTCACGACAGCGCCGGCGCCGGCCTCGATGCATCTATGCACGCCCTCCGCGCTGCCGGACCAGGGGCCGGCAGCCACCACTACGGGATTTCTCAACACCAGGCCCCCTAATTCGGCGGTCATGTTCATGCGTGTCCCCCCTTCGCCGCCCACATATAAGCCGCATCCGCCGAAGCGGCATGTTTGGGCGTTTTCTGTGTTGTCGTCGGTCACAATAGCGCGGGATTTACGGCGAGCGGCCTCAACAAAGCTATGGCGGTCTTTGCGGGCAAGAGGTCGGGCCCGGGTTACATGCGGGCGGCTAATCGAATATTTCGTAGATGAATTTCGTATTGCCGCAGGAGTGGCGCACCTTGAGCTTGGGCTGCAGAATAATCTCCTGCCCGCCTTCCTCGGAAAAGATGCCGTCGATCCGGTCGATCAGCATGCGCGCGGCTACCATACCCAGCTTTTTGTTGGGCAGTTCCAGGGTGGTTAGCGCCGGGGTGATGAGGGAGGCCGCGGAGGAATCCGAAAGCGCGGCCAGCGCCAAGTCCGCCGGGATGCTGATGCCGGAGGCCTGGGCGGATTTGATCACGCCGAAGGCCTGCTCGTCGTTATAGGTGATAACGGCCCTGGGCAGGTTGCCGGATTGGATCATGCGCTGGGCAAAGAAGTACCCGCCCTGTAAGCCCAAATCCACCTCAAAGCGGCGGCTCTGCACGCATTCGCCCAGATCCGCCACAGCTTGGCTGAAGCCGTCGTAGATCATGGCGGATTCCTCGGGCAGCATGTCGTTTAGCAGCAGGTCGATGGAGCGGTAGCCCATTTTGATGAGATGGACGGCCAGGTTATAGACGCCGTCTTTATAGTTGACGCAGCAGGAATCGTAGCCCAATCGGCCTTGCTGCACCCCCACCAGCACCAAGGGCAGGGAAGTGCCGGTCAGCTCCGCGTAGCGCTGCTCGGAGAGCTTGGGCCCGGCCAGGATGATGCCGTCCACCTTGCGCTGGAGCACCATATTGAGGTAATCGCCTTCGACCCTGGCATCGTGACGCGTGCCGCAGATGAACAGGCTGTAGCCCTTGTTGAGGGCCACGGTCTCCGCGCCGGACATGACCATCTGGTATTTTTCGGATTCGATATCGGGCACAAAGAGGGCGATGGTTTTGGTCTTGCCCAAGTTGAGACCCCGGGCGAACCAGTTTGGGGTATAGTTGTTGCGCTTCATGACCTCCAGCACACGATCCCGCGTATCGGCCTGCACGACCTCGGGATGGTTAAGCACACGGGATATGGTGGCCACGGAAACGCCGGCTTCTTTTGCGATCTCCCTGATATTCAACCTAAAACCCTCCGCCTCGTGGCCACGTCGGTATGGCCGGAAAGCATTTTTTATAGTATAACACGCGGCAGGGCCGCAAACAAGCGCGTGAGCGGAACCAGCATGCCCGCGCAAAAACCTGCGGTTTTTTACGGATGAAACCACTTACATTAAGATTGAATAAAGATAATAAATCGCCGTATAAATTCAGTGTTTTCCGCCGGTTTTTCTTGCAAAATGCATAAAAAGGCAACAGCCAGCTGCTCCGCGGCCCTAAGCAATAGCTGCGCACACGGTGTTTTTTTTCTGCGGACTATTGACATTGGCCTGAGAATGCAGTACATTGAAAACACGAAATGTAACCGGTTACTTATCTTGGCTCATCGAACAACCGCTTCGTTCTGGAGCGGCATCCCCGCAAACAGCAAATGGTTCGGCAAAGGGCCTTACCCACCGGCACAGGCCGGTTCAAGGGGAGAGGAAATTCATATGACACAAGAAGAAAAGATATTTGCGTTTTTCAAGGCGTGCGGCTCGTTTTTCTTTGCCAGCACGGAAGACGGCGAACCCCGCGTGCGGCCCTTTGGTTTTAAGATGCTGTACGAGGGCAGGTTCTACTTCGGCATGGGCACGCACAAGCCCTCTTATAGGCAGACGACGGTCAACCCGCATGTCGAGCTTTGCGCGCTCAAGGCGGACGGCAGCTTCCTGCGGGTGCGGGGCAAAGCGGTTTTGGATATGCGCGAGGGCGTGCAGGCGGAGATGTTCAAAACCTCGCCCATCCCGGGCACCAACGTGGCGAGCAACATCAAGATACGCAAGGGGAATACGGAAGAAGCCTTCAAAAAGGCGGATCTGATCATCGAGAACGCTTACGAGCAGCCCCAGGTATTCCACATCCCCCTTGAGACGCATGGCACCATCGTACAATGGAGCGTTGGCGATAGGATCAAGATTTACTCCAGCTCCCAGTCCCCCTTCTCCATCCGCGACCTGTTTTCCGTAGCCTTCAACCTGCCTAAAACCAATATCGAGGTCAACGTGCCTTATGTGGGCGGCGGCTTTGGCGGCAAGAGCGGCATCCATATGGAGCCGCTGGTAGGCCTGCTTTCCAAGGCGGCGGGCGGCCAGCCGGTGAAGCTGATTCCCCAGCGGGAAGAAGAATGCGCCACGCTGCCCTGCAGGCAGGGCCTGGTGGCCCGCATTAAAACGGGCGTAACCAAAGAAGGCCGCATCATTGCCGAAGAGGTGGAATACCTTTGGGACGCCGGCGCATACGCGGACTACGGCGTGAACATCGGCAGGGCGGGCGCCGTAACGGGCTGCGGGCCGTACGATATCGAGAACGTCAAGGTGGATTCCAAAACAGTTTATACAAACCACGTGTTCGGCACCGCCTACCGCGGCTTCGGCCATCCGGAGGTGTTCTTCGGCATCGAGCGCCAGCGGGACCTCATCGCCAAGGCGCTCAATATGGACCCCACGGAGTTTCGGCTCAAGAACCTGCTCATGCCGGGCAGCAAAACCATTACAGGCGAGCTGATCACCGAGAATACCGGCAGGGTGGATATGTGCCTCAAGCAGGTGGCGGAGGCCATTGGGCTCAATACGCCCTATACGGAAGAAGAAAAGGCGCAATGGGCCAAGCAGGGCAAATACCGCGGCAAGGCGGCCGCGGTGCTGCAAAAATCCCCGGCCATGCCTACCTGGAGCGCCTCCTCCGCGCTGCTGCAAATGAATGAAGACGGCACCATGCGCCTGAGCGTGGGCGGAGTGGATTACGGCCAGGGCACCTACACCGTGATGAAGCAGATCGTGGCCGAGCGGTTGAATTTCCCCATTGAGAAGGTCAGCATCTCCCCTACGATCAACACCAACCTGAGCCCCTATGACTGGCAAACGGTGGCCAGCCGCATGACGGTGCTGTGCGGCGTCGCGGTCTGCGAGGCGTGCGATGACCTTAAAGAGCAAATCCTCGAACTGGGCAGCATCATCTTGCGCGCAGCCAAGCATGAGGTCGCCCTCAAGGATGAATACGTCTATGTCAAGCAAAACCCCCACCAGCGGGTGCCTCTTTCCAACATGGCAATGGGATACACCTTCGAAAACGGCAATGCCGTCGGCGGGCCGCTGATCGGCCGTGGCAAGTCCATCGCCCAGGGCCTCACCAACCTGGACGCCGAGACCGGCCAGGGCAAGACCGCCCTAGACTGGACCTATGGCGCGCACGCGGTGGAGATCGAGGTGGATAAAAACACCGGTGATATCGACATCCTGCACATGGCCAGCTCCCTTGATATCGGCCAGGTGATGAACGCGGCGCTGCTGCGGGGCCAGGTGGTCGGCGGCGCGCTGCAGGGGATTGGCACAACGTTCTATGAGGCTGTGCACTATGATGCGCAGGGCCGCCTGCTCACGCGTAACTTTACGGACTATAAGATTCCCACGTTCCGGGATGTTCCCAAGAAGGTGGAAGTGCTCAACGTGGAGACCCCGCAGCTTGACGGGCCTTATGGCGCGCGCGGCTGCGGCGAGCACCCGCTGATCTCCGTAACGTCGGTGATCGCAAACGCGTTCGCAAACGCCACGGGGGAAGAATTTTTCGACGTGCCGCTTTCGGCAGACCGCGTTTACCTACGCTTGAACGAACACAAGAAGGGCTGATCGGCCGCCGCAGGCAGCGGCGCGTGAAAGGAGGCGATGCGGGGCTTATAGGCGCTCGATCCCAAACTGTCGGCTTTACGAGAACACAAGTGCTAACCATGTATCCCGAACTGCAATAAATTAAGAGAGAGGTGTATCATATGGAACAAAAACCGGATAAAAAGGGCATTATCGGCTATCTGCCGGACGAAACCCCAACCTTTGGGAAACTGATCATTTTCGCCCTTCAGCAGGTGCTGGTCATGTTCCCGGCAACCGTTACGGTAGCGCTGCTCACTGGCTTCCACGTTTCCACCACGATCTTTGCAAGCGGTCTTGCAACGTTAGGCTTCCTGTTCATTACCAAGGGCAAGATTCCCCTGTATTATGGATCGAGCTTCTCCTATATCGCCGCCATTGCGAGCATTACGGGCGGCGTGGGATTCGGACAGCTTGCGTCGGATACGCTTATATCGCAGGCACAGTTCGGCATCATCTGCTCCGGCTTAGTCTCCATTGCCGCCGGTTTGATTGTGAACCGGTTCGGTATGGATAAGATCGAGAAGGTGCTGCCGCCCACCATCACGGGCCCCATCGCCATGATCATCGGCCTCTCGCTGGCGACCACGGCCCTTACGCAGGCGTTTACCGACCCGGATATCCCGGGCATTATGCCCTACACCGCCACCATCGTGGCGCTGGTAACGCTGCTGGCCACCATCCTGTTCTCCATCTACCTTAGGGGGGTGATGGCGCAATTGCCGATCCTATTCGGAATATTGGTGGGATATGTCGTATCCATCCTCATGGGCCTGGTGGATTTCTCCGCGATTTTTGCAGGCGAGCTCATTTCGGTGCCGCACTTCACGCTGCCGAAGGCTAACTGGATATCGGTAGCGGCCATCATGCCAATCGCGCTGGCCACCATTCCGGAATCGTCTGCACACCTGTTCCAGCTGGATATCTACGTCAATAACCTCGCGAAGCAAAAGGGCAAGGGCCATTATCCCATCGCGGATAAGCTGGGCCTCAACCTGATCGGCGATGGCGCGGGCGATATCATCTCCTCCCTCTTCGGCGGCCCCGCGGGCACCAACTATGGCGAGAATATCTCCACCATGGCCATCACCAAGAACTTCTCCGTGAAGATGCTGGGCACCGCCGCCATCATCGCTATGGTCATCTCGTTCTTCACGCCGCTTTCCAACCTGGTTAACAGCGTGCCCGCTTCCGTTATCAACGGCGCGTGCATCTTCCTCTTCGGCGT
>CAZAZI010000097.1:0-6598 GCA_964489575.1 uncultured Oscillospiraceae bacterium
TTTGAAAGGCTTTTGTAATGACCGAAACAAGGCAGAAGACTATTTTGCTCACCGGCGGCGGCACGGCGGGGCATGTAACCCCCAATTTGGCCCTGTTGCCCCAGCTGCTGGCCGAGGGCTACAGCATCCACTATATCGGCACCGTGGATGGCATCGAACGTGAGCTGTTAGCCAAAGAAGCGGGCGTGGCCTATCACGCCATCAGCGCGGGCAAACTGCGCCGCTATTTTTCCCTTAAGAATTTTACCGATCCCTTCCGCGTGGTAAAGGGATTCTTCCAGGCCAGGCGCATCATCAAAGAAGTCAAGCCGGATGTGGTCTTCTCCAAGGGCGGGTATGTATCCGTACCTGTGGCTGTCGCCGCCCGGAACAAGGCCCCCATCGTTACCCACGAATCGGATTATACCCCGGGCCTGGCCAATCGGATCACCGCCCGCTTTGCCGATACCATTTGCGTCACCTTTGAGGATACCCTGCAATACGTTGGCGGCAAGGGCGTTTATACGGGCACGCCCATCCGCCCCGCCCTCTTTGCGGGCAAAGCCGCCAAGGGCCTTGCCTTCACCGGCTTTAGCGGCCAAAAGCCCATCCTCCTGGCGATGGGCGGCAGCCAGGGCGCGCAGGCCATCAACGACGTTTTGCGCCAAGCCCTGCCCTGCCTTAGCCAAACCTTTGATATCATCCACCTGTGCGGCAAGTGCAAGCTGTGCGCCACCATTGACGACCCGGCTTACAGGCAGTACGAATATATTTCCGAGGAGCTGCCGGATTTGCTAGCCTGTGCGGATATCATCCTCTCGCGGGCCGGGGCCAACGCGGTGTTCGAATTCCTCGCTTTAGCAAAACCCGCGCTGCTGATCCCCCTGCCCTGCGATTGCAGCCGGGGCGACCAAGTGCTCAACGCCCAATATTTTGCCCGCAAGGGCTATGCCATTACCATGGATCAGGCGGATCTTAACCCGGATTCCCTCTGCAAGGCACTGGATTCCCTTTACGAGAGCCGCTTGCAGTTCATTTCCACCATGAGCGCCGATTCCCGGGCGGATGGTACCGGCGAGGTGCTGGCACAGATCCGCAAGGCCGCCGCCAAAGGGAAATAATTCTAGGGGTTCGGGGGTCGTTTGCGGTGCGCAAGAAGCGCGCCCAGAAGGCGCGGCGCTTCTTCGATGCCTGGGGTTCCTGGAGGTTTTATTCGTAAGCGGCGGCGTGTATGCCGTTCGCAGCCTTGCTTGCCGAGGATTATCCCCGCGGGGTTTGCCGGCCGCGTCAAAGGCGCAGGAAAACCCTGGAGATTTGTAAAAGCAGCGCAGCCACTTTTTTGAAAGGAAATGTATGCAAAAGCTCACCAAAGAAGAGACCGCCGCCCTGTTGGCGCGGCCCAATGGGCCGGAAAAGCTGGCCGAGCGCGCCCCGGCTGCCTTTGAGGCGGCCTGGGCCCTTTTTTTAGAGGATGGCAGCGCCCCCGCCTGCGCCTTCTTATGCCGCTTGGCCAAGCGCCGAGAATACCGCGAGGCCATGGCGGCTCTTTTGGCCGATGACCGCGCGCCCTTGCGCAGCGCCCTCGGCGCGGACATGCCCAAGCTGCGCAAAAACGCGGCCCGCCTATCCGGAGAGTTGGGCAATGCGGCGGATGCGCCCTTTATCGTCGCCGCCCTGCAAAAGGAAACGCAGCGCTTCGTGCGCCCCTCGCAACTGCTGGCCCTGGGCAGCCTGGGCGGGGAGGAGGCCGAGGCATTCCTGCGCGCACATACGGTCCCTGCGCCGGCCGATGCGGCCGAAGCCCGCCATGCCCGGGAAGAGCAGGAAGCCCTGGAAGCGGCCCGCAAGCGATTTTTACGCTTGGGCAAACATACCTTTACGGCCCTTTCGGCCCCTGTGGAAGCAGAGCTGCGCGGGCCGGATAAGCTGGGCGAAGCCCTGGCCGCGGAGTTACGGCTCCTTAGCTATGCGCCCGCTGCCGTACACGCATCGGCGGTGCGCCTGCACACGAACGACCTAACCGGCCTGTTCCGGGCGCGGAGCTTTTTCGAGCTGCTTTTGCCCGCCTCCGCCGGCGTGGCCCTGGAGCCCAAGGCCATTGCCCAGCGGGCCGGGGCCTTCCTCACAAAGCTCCTGCCTGCCTGCCACGAAGGGGAAGGCCCCTTCGGCTACCGCATCGAGGTGCGGGGCCAGGAGCTGGATCGCGGCGCGCTGGCCAAGGAGATCGCCCGGGGCCTTGACGGCCCCCTGCTGGTGAACGCGCCTTCTGATTATGAAATCGAAGTGCGCGTGGAGCAGCGGCAAAACGGCGGCGCGAACCTTTATATCAAGCTATTCACCCTGGCGGATCACCGCTTCGATTACCGCTTGGGCGCTTTGCCTGCCAGCATGCACCCGGCCACGGCCGCCGCCGTGCTGCGCGGCGTGCAGGCCCACCTTTCGCCCAATGCCCGCGTGCTCGACCCTTGCTGCGGCAGCGGCACCTTCCTCATCGAGCGGGGCCTGCTCACGCCCTGCGCCTCCCTCACGGGTGTGGATATCGCCCACGCCGCCATCGACATCGCCCGCAAGAACGCAGAGGCCGCCCATTGCGACGCCAAGTTCATCGCCAATGACTGCCTGCGCTTTACTGCCGCGCGGCCTTACGACGAGCTCATCGCCAACCTGCCCTTTGGCAACCGCGTAGGCAGCCACGACGACAACCGCCGCCTCTACGCGGGCATACTCGACAGGCTGCCCCAATGGCTCAAGAGCGGCGGCACGGCTATCCTTTATACCATGGAATATACCCTTTTGAAAAACCTTATCCGCGAGCGGCCCCGCCTAAGCCTCCTTTCCCAGCTGCGTACCGAAGCGGGCGGGCTTACGCCTACGGTGTTTGTGCTGAAGGTAAAATAGGGTGAGCGCCTTCGGGCGTTGAGGCAAGCCCCGGGCACCGGGAGGCAGGAACCCCCATACCCCGCCACAGGGCGCGTGCCCCCTGTACCCCCGCCCGGGGCGGTTACGCAGTTTGCAATAGTCGCAACGCTCCCTTATGGTCGCGCTGCTCCTTTGCTCACTGGGCGTCCGCCTCGCTTCATCCGCCACAGGCGGCGCTCGGCTCCCGCCCCCCCAGACTCCCTGCCAATGAAGCTCCGTTTCTGCTTTTATTGCCGTTGGTTCCCATATGTATCGCAGCTTCGCTCGCCGCCCGCGCAGGGCTGCTCGCTGCTCTGCGGTGCGAAGTGTGGGCTTCTTTATACGGATAACGGGAACGCGGTTTGGAGGCGTCGCCCGCCGCCCGCGTAGGGCTGCTCGCTGCTCTGCGGTGCGAAGTGGCTTTTTTCTTTGGGATGGTATTATGTCAACGCGGCCCGGCGCATTTGCGCCGGGCCGCTGCAGCTATCGAAGAAACCTTACCCCTGGCTTTCCACCACGTCCCCGATCTTTAACGTAATGGGCTCCTGGCCGGGGAGGGGCATGAGCTTAAGTTCCGTGGCCGAATACACGGGCGCGTAATCGCTATAGGCGGCATACGCGCCCGAAAGAGCGGCGAATTGGCTCGCGGCTTCCTTGCGCAGGGTTTCGCTATCCAGCGTGGCCAGGTCGATCCGCACTAGGGAAAGCAGACCTTGCTCGTTGTTCGCTGGAGCCGCGTAATAGAGCTTGCCATCCCATATGCCCAGCAGCTCGTGGGCCAGAAAGCCCCCGCCCAGCACTTCGCTCTTTCCATCCCGAAGGCGCATAATGGTGAGGTTGTTTTCCGCCTCCGCAGAGGTGAAATCCATATTCACATAATAGATATCCCCCTGGTAGGCCAGGGGCGTAACGGGCATAGCCGGGCCGGCAAGAAGCTGCTCGGCCTTGCCGCCCTCGATATGCATCCTGAAAAAGGCGGCGGCTTCTTCCACCACGCCCATGTAATATACGTAATCGTCCTGCACGGCGCAGAGCCTGGTGCAATCCTCTGCCAGCAGCTGCTCATCCCCGCCCTTGGTGTCGATGGAGAACAGCCCGCCCGCATCCTGTAGGGCCTCGCCCTGGGTGGTGCTGAAATACAACCGCCCGCCAGCCACGGCAATGGTGTTGATATAGGTCGTGGTATAGATTTGCTCGGCCTCGCCGCCCGCTATGGGGATGCGCAGGATGTTGCAGGCCGTTACGGCATCCGTAGGCACGGGCCAGCCTACCTCGTCGGTGATATCCGTTTCTTCCTCCACCACATAAAGGTAGCCATCCATCACCAGCGGCTTGCAGGCCTTTACCTCGTTCAAAAGCTTGCCTTCGCCCGTGGCGTTCATGGCCAATACGCCGGAGCTGGTGCACCAATACGCCGTGTCTCCGCCAAGCGCCGCATAGGCAAAGCCGCGGCCGGCATCCGCCGCCATGGGCATAGCGGTAGGCGTGGGCGATTCGGGCGCGGGGGTTGCTTCCGGTGGCGCTGGATCAGGCGCCGCCGTCCCTTCCGGTGGGAAGGCCAACGGCGCGGAACAGCCCGCGGTCAAGGCGAGGCATAGAAGCAAGGTTATGAAAACGCGGCTTGGCATGTAAGGTTTTCCTCCTCTGCGCAACGTTACCTTTTATATATATAGCATATCTTTCCCTCTAATTCCATTTCCAAACTGTAAACAGACTATCAAGAAAGGGAAGAAGGATGCGCCATAAACCAAAAAAGCCCGCAATCCACCCCGTAGAGCGGCAAGCAGCCCTGCGCGGGCGGCGAGCGGCGCACCCAAACCGCGTTCCCGCTATCCGTATAGTGAAGCCCACACTTCGCACCGCAGAGCGGCGAACACATGCCGCAACCCCTTGCCCCGGAAGCGGTAGATGATAAGCGCATACACAATGGGGAAAAGGAGCATCAGGCAGGGCACTAGGGAGTACCCCCGGCCAAAGAAAAACATCCACCGCCCGCGCAGCCGAAAGCCGAGCGAATCTATCGCCAGCAGGCTTAAAAGCGCCATGCCTGCATACAGCGGCCAGGTTCCTTTGAGCGGCAAGCGCCAATCGAGATTATATAATATGAAGAAGCTGCCCATGCCCAGCAGCAGGGCAAGGGCCTCCATGCCCCCGAAGCGCTGCTCTAAAATCCGCGTGCGCAGGAGCAGGCCCAATATCACCAAGGCGCCCACGCCAAACAGCAGCGGCCAGGGCAATTGCGGGCGGTAGCTTGCATCCAGCAGCGTGCCGGTGTGGATCGGGTCGCCCATGGAAGCAACCGCCTGGGCCTGCGCTTCTTCCTCGGGCAGGCCATCGGCCGCATAGGCGGCGGCCTGATCCGCCGGATGATCGCCCAGTTCCGCGGCAATCGGCAGCCGGGCTTTCTTCCAGCGCACCTGCTGGCAAACGATGGTTATATACGCCTCGATGCTTTCATGCCATGCCATGAACGGCGCCTCCTTGGAGCACCAGGTTCATGCCCCGGCTGAATTTCTGCCACTCCGCGGCCTTCTGGGCCAGGATTCCCCGGCCCTTTTCCGTTAGGCAGTAGTAGCGGCGTACGCGCTTGCTCCCGGCCTCGCCATCGTAGCTAGAGAGAGCGCCCTGCCTTTCAAGGTCGTGCAGAAGGGGGTAGAGCGTGCCTGCCTTGAGGTCGAAGGCGTGGCCGCTGCGGCTGGCGAGCGTTTCGATCATCTCGTAGCCATACATGTCCTTTTCTTCCAGGAGCTTGAGCAGCAGCAGCGGCGTGCTGCCCACGGCCGACGTTTTATCCGCCAAAGAGATCACCTTACACATATAGATTATCGATATATTTGTAAGATATCGGCTATCTATATATGTCAAGCCCGGAACTTGTGAACATTCTTCGATGTTTCACGTGGAACAAGGGAGCGGCTGGAACTGAATGTTTCACGTGGAACAGAGAGGAGCCTACATAGGGCCTTGTAGGCTTTTGTTCCACGTGAAACAAGATGCTGTGATTGTGTTTACCTGGCAAATGCCGTATAATTGAAGCTGATAAGAAAATTCGCATCGAAAAACCGCGAAAACGCGGCAACATTTCGGAGGAGACAAGTGGCAAAAATCATTGCGATCGCAAACCAAAAGGGCGGCGTGGGCAAAACCACCACCACCGTCAACCTCTCCGCCTGCGTAGCCCAGGCAGGCAAGCGGGTGCTCTGTGTGGATATCGACCCGCAGGGGAATAGCACCAGCGGCCTGGGGGTGGATAAGGACACGCCGGAATACAGCGTGTACGATGTGCTCATCAACGGGGTGAGCGCGGCCGAGGCAGCCGTGCATTCCCAGGTGGAGGGGCTGGATATCCTGCCCAGCCGCAAGGAGCTTTCCGGCGCGGAGGTAGAGCTTGTGGGAGCCCTGGCCCGGGAAATGGTGCTCAAAAACGCCCTGGCTACCGTGCGGGCGCAATACGATTATATCTTTATCGACTGCCCGCCCTCGCTGGGCCTGCTCACCATCAACGCGCTTACAGCGGCCGACACCCTGCTAGCCCCCATCCAGTGTGAATATTACGCGCTGGAGGGCCTTTCGGATTTGATGAACACCGTGAAGCTGGTCAAGGGGCGGCTCAATCCCAAATTACAGGTAGAGGGCGTGGTGCTCACCATGTTTGACGCGCGCACCAATTTGAGCGCCCAGGTGGTAACGGAAGTTAAGAAGTTCTTCAAAAATAAGGTAT
>CAZAZI010000098.1:0-6595 GCA_964489575.1 uncultured Oscillospiraceae bacterium
TCGCGGTGATGCCGACCCGCTTCAATGCGGACTTGTGGTTTGCCAAAGTAAGTTCCTCCCTTTTTTTTCTCGAACAGTAGAAATTATACCATGCCTCGCTTGCCATTGCAAGCTTATTCTAGGCCGCTTTCCCGGTTTTTTGCAAATATCGCGGCCCACATAGCGCCATACTAGCCCTGAACCGACTTTTAAGGAGGATAGGGCTATGCCAACGAGCATTTATACGGACCTGGCGATGGAATCCCGGGAGCTGAATCCCGAATTGCAGGGGGTCACGGAGCAGACGGAAGAAGGCGAGGGCGTAAGCATTTCCCGCATTGAGGTGGAAACCGAGGAGGCGGCCCAAAAGCTGGGAAAACCCGTGGGCCATTACATCACGCTGGATGCGCCGGAGCTGACCAACCGCCCGCTGGATCTTTTCGCGCAGGTGAGCAAATGCCTCGCCGCGGAGCTGGCGCGACTATTGGAAGGGGTCGGCCCGCAGGCCACCGTGCTGGTGGTGGGCCTGGGCAACCGGGCCATCACCTCGGATTCCCTGGGGCCGAAGGTAGCGGAGCAGGTCTACGTGACCCGCCACGTGACGCAATATCTGCCGGACGCCGTATCCAAGCCCATCCGCTCGGTATGCGCCGTGGCGCCGGGGGTGCTGGGGGTTACGGGCATTGAAACGATGGAGATCGTGCAGGGCGTGGTAGAGCGGCTCAAGCCGGATATCATCTTGGCGGTGGACGCGCTGGCCTCCCGCCGGGCCGCCCGCATCAGCACCACCATCCAGCTCACGGATACGGGCATCAGCCCGGGCAGCGGCGTGGGCAACGCGCGCAAGGGGCTCAATGAGGCCACCTTCGGCGTGCCTGTGCTGGCCGTGGGCGTGCCCATGGTGGTATATGCCACCACCATCTCGCAGGATACCATCTCCCTCATCGCGGATGAGACCGGCCTGCACAGCGACGAGGATAAGCTGCGCGCCCTGGCTGAGAAGGTGAGCGAGGAGCACCTGGGCTCTATGATCGTAACCCCAAAGGATGTGGATCAGATCGCCACGGATATGTCCCGCGTACTGGCGGACGGCCTCAACATGGCCCTTTTCGGCGCGGAATACGACGAGGTACGCATGCTGATCGCCTAAGCGCCGCCTAAGGTAAGGCGGGCCGAGCTCCAGCGGTTCGGCTCCCCTTACCTTAAGCATATATACCCCTCCCCATTCATACGCTGATAGAGGGGAGGGCTTGTATGATGCGAAAGAAATTGCCGCCACTGCGGCCAAAGCGGGCCGGGCGCATCTTTGGGCTACCCCTGCTGGCCCTCTGTTGCACGGCTGCGCTTTTGCTTCAGGGCCGCGCCTATTATGGCGAGGAACCGGCCCTTTACCACCGCCTGGCCTCCCTGCAGTTGCCTCTTCTCTACGGCCTGCCCTATGCGCCGCCGCCTACGCCCGCGCCTACGCCCAGCGTAGGCGTGGATATCGCGGCGGGCGTGAGCGAGGGCATCCGGGTGGAACTGCTGGCCATCGATCCGGCCCCCATGGTCGACCTCACCGGCTCCGCCCCCAGGGTGCTGATCTACCATACCCACACCACCGAGGCATATTTCCCAACCGAAGGCTATACCTATACCCAATCCAGCGCCTGGCGCACACGGGAAAACGATAAAAACATCGTGGCCGTGGGCGAAAAGCTGGCTACCCTTTTGCGGGATAAATACGGCATTTCCGTGCTGCACGATATCACGGACCACGAGCCCCCCAAACTGGCCACCAGCTATTCACGCTCTGTTAAAACCATGGAAAAATACCGGGAACAATACCCTTCCATCACCATGTACATCGATGTGCACAGGGACGCTTACGGCTCTAACCCCACTGAAAATAAGGATTATATCGTAATCAACGGCCGGGAGGTGGCGCGCCTCATGTTCGTGGTGGGCACGGGCGAAGGCGCCACCGGCACCGGCTATGGGGAAATGCCGGATTTCCAATCCAATTACGCCCTCGCCAAGCGCATCACCGAATCCCTGGCCAGCGTCAACCCTGGTCTCGTTCGCAACATACGGGTCAAAACAGGCCGCTACAACCAGCATATCTCCAGCCAATGCCTGCTGGTAGAGGTGGGTCACAACGCCAACACCCTTGAGCAGGCCCTCAATGCCATAGATTATCTGGCCGCCGCTATCGCCCAGTCCGCCGGGCTGGACGCGGGGGGCGGCCCAACCCCCTCTCCTGCCCCCTCGCCGGGCAGGTCGCTCTTTGCGCCATAGGCCCTGCGCGGGCGCCGGGCACGGGGCACGGCCTTCCTGATTGTTGGCTGTGTCTTCGCCATTTGCTGCGTTGGGCCTATATTGCGGATTTACTCTTTTTCCTTTTCGCCCTTGCTTTCCAGCCTGAGGCGCGCGTTTAGGGCGCGGACTTCATTGGCGGGCAGCTTGCACACGGCCCGGTCATAGGTAAGAATGCCGTTGCGCTCGCCCTCCACATCGGAGAGCTGGGTGTAAACGGCAGCGCTCAGGCCCTTGGGCAGAGCGGGCAGGATGCGGCTTTCGTAGAGTTTGCGCCAGGCTGCCCATAGCTCCGCCTGGTTTTTGCAGGTTTTATAGGCAAAGCTCTTTTTCCCCGTTGCGTGATCGGCAACGGTGAGGCCGTAACCGCCGAATTCCGTAAGCGCCACGGCGCGGCCCAAGCTGTCCGGATGGAAGCGGTAGGGGCGGAAGTAGCAATGCACGCTCTTAATGTCCCCGGCGCCCTGGTCGTGCCAGCCACTGGCGTGATCGATGGGGCGGCTCGTATCCCAGGCGCGGATGCGCTCCGTAATCTCCACCGCGTCAAACTGGCCCCAGCCCTCGTTGAAGGGCACCCACATGGCGATGCACACGCAGTTGAACAGGTTGGCCACTACCTCCCCCACTTCCTGGCGGAAGGTCTCCCGGCCCTCGGCGCTCTCGCGGGCAAAGGCGGGGTAATCGTCGTCCCGCTTGTGCTTGCCTGTCAAAAGGGGCGCGATGGTTGTCCCCTTCTTATAGGCCCCGCCGCCGTTGGGCATATCCTGCCAAACCAGCATGCCCAGCCGGTCGCAATGGTAATACCAGCGCAGGGGCTCCACCTTCACATGCTTGCGCAGCATATTGAAGCCCATGTCTTTCATGGTTTGGATATCGTGGATCATAGCCTCGTCGCTGGGCGGGGTATAGAGGCTTTCCGGCCAATAGCCCTGATCCAGCACGCCGTTGTGGAAATAGGGCGCGCCGTTGAGGAAAAGCCGGGGAATACCCGCCTCGTCTTTTTCAACGGAGAATTTGCGCATGCCAAAATAGCTCTGTACCTGGTCCTGGTCCATTTTTACCGTGAGGTCGTAAAGATGGGGGCGCTCGGGCGACCAGGCCGTGAAACCCTGCATGCTGATGCGCAGGGGCTCGTTGGTCGTGCCCTGGCTCACGATGTCCCCCACCCGGGCGGTGCAAGGCAGGCCCGCCCGCCGGGCGAGCACGGTGAGTTCCACGGCGCTTTCATCGAACAGGGGGCGGATGAAAAGGCCGGTGATAAATTCTTTAGGCACGCTTTCCAGCCAAACCGTTTGCCAAATGCCGCTCTGGCCCGGGTACCAGATGCCCGAGGAACGGGTGGATTGCTTGCCCCGGGCGTGGAAGGAGGTATCCGTATCGTCCTTCACCTTAATGGTGATCAGGTTCTGGCTTTGCAAAACCGCGGTAACATCCAGCGTAAAGGGCGTATAGCCGCCCGTATGCCCGCCGATCTCCTTGCCGTTGAGGTAAACCGTAGCTTTTTGATCCACTGCGCCGAAATGCAGCAGCACCCGGCCTTCGTTAAAGCCCTCGGGAACCGCGAATTCCCGGCGGTACCAGAGGCAATGCCCGGGGTAGAGTTCGCGCCGCACGCCGGAGAGCGCGCTTTCCGGCGAAAAGGGCACCAAAATATCCCCCTCCATCTTGAGCGGCATTTTCTCGTTCGCAGAAAAAGCATAGCGCCAGCGGCCATTGAGGCAAAGGTAGCTTTCCCGCTTCATCTGCGGCCTGGGATATTCCGGTAAAATCGCGTCGGCATCCAGCCGCTTTCCCCATACGGTTTTCAAATGCGTGTCCTCCGGCTGTGATCTTGGGCGCCCCGGGTGCGGCAGAGCAGAATCTTCCATGATTAAAATTATAGTACATGGCGGCAAAAAAATATAGATGTTTCCTCTCTCATTCCATAAAAATTGCAAAACGCGGCCTTTTCTATTACAATAAAAAAGAGATTGACCCCATTGGGAGGCACCATGTACGTACACCTGCGCCCCCGCCTGGCCCGGGCGGCGGATATGCTCGGCCCCTGCGCCGTGATCGCAGATATCGGCAGCGACCATGGCCGCCTGGCCGTAGCCCTTTTGCAGCAGGGCCGGGCGGAGCGCGTTATCGCCGGCGATATCAGCGCCGCCTCATTGGAAAAGGCCCGCGCCCTGGCAGCCCTCTGCGGCGTAGAAGATCGCGTCGACCTTCGCGTGGCGGATGGGCTCGCTGCCCTTACGCCCGGCGAAGCCGAGGCCATTCTCTTGGCGGGCATGGGCGGCCTGTTGATGGCCCGCATCCTCTCCGAGGGCGAAGGCGTAGCCCGCGCGGCGAAGCGCATCGTGCTCCAGCCCCAGGGCAACGCGGCCGAACTGCGCGCTTTCCTCTACGAAAACGGGTACGCCATTGCGGAGGAAGCCATCGTTTTCGATAATGGCCGCTATTATCAGCTCATCCGCACGGCGAGCGGCCAGCCCCGCCCCCTGCCCCAGGGCTGGCCGGAGGGCTATCTGGAGCTGGGGCCGGTTGCTTACGAAGGCCGCGAGCCGTTGCTCTTGCCCCTGGCGCAAAAATACCGGGCCGGGCACCAGAAACGCCTGCGCCGCGCACAGCGGGATGGATTTACACCCTCCCTGCTGCTCAGCGCCCTTGCGGCGCTGGATACCATCATTGCCCTGTTGGAGGAATAGCTTATGCTGCTCAAGGATTTTCTCGACCAAATAGAAGCCCTGGCCCCCCGGGCCCTGGCCCTGGATTTTGACAATCCCGGCCTGCTGATCGGCCCGGAAAAGCAGGAGATCCGCAAGGTGCTCATCGCGCTGGATTGCTCCCTGGTCACGGCTAAAGAGGCTGTAACATGGGGCGCGGACCTGCTTTTGACCCATCATCCGGTGTTCTTTGGCGGCGTGAAGCGCATTTTGCCGGATGAGCCCGCCACCGCCGCGCCCTGGTTGCTGCTACGCCATGGCATCGGCCTCTTCGCCGCCCATACCAACCTCGACGCGGCAATCGGCGGCGTGAACGATCGCCTCTGCGAGGCGCTGGGCATAAGCGATCCTAAGCCCCTCCCGCCGGAGGGCATGGGCCGCGTGGGTGCGATCCCCCCCTGTGCCCTTGGGGATTTCGCCCGTCGCGTGCAGGATATTCTGCATACCGCCGTGCGCATCGCCGGGGCGCTGGATGCGCCCCTATCCACCGTGGCCGTGCTGGGCGGCTCGGGCGGGGACGCCGTCTACGCCGCTAAAGCGGCGGGCGCGCAGGCGCTAATCACCGGGGAGATTAAGCACCACCAGGCGCTGGAAGCCGGCGTGCTGGGCCTTGGCGTGATTGAGGCCGGGCATTATGAGACCGAACGGGTGGTATTAAAGCCGCTTATGGAGTGTTTACAAGGAATAAGGAATGATGTACAATATAGGTTGACTCTCTCGGAAACGGCGTGCCTGCGGGGCCTGTAGGGCTTTGTGCGCGGGCGGAATAGAAACGGAGGTAAGGTAGATGGGCAAACTGGATGCACTTTGGGAGTATCAGCAATCCGAACTCGCGCTGGACGCGCTGGAGAGCAAGCTCCGCGCCACGCCCGCCCGGCAGAAGCTCAATAAGCTGCACAGCTTTTTGAGCGAGCAGCAGGCGCAAATCGCGGGGATTCAAAAGCAGATGGAAGCCCGCAAGGCGGCGCTTACCCGCCTTTCCGCCCAGTTTGGCGAACTCGAGCACAAATATGAGCTGGAAGTTTCCGAGATTTCCGCCATGGAGAACGACCCGGAATGCACGGCCGCCGAGATGACCGAATCCCGCAAATCCCTCGAGAGCCTGATGGATCAGCTCAACGGCGCGCGCCGGGATATCTACGATACCATCACCTGGATCGAGAAGGCCACCAAGGATTATAAAGATACCTTTACCAAGGCCTCCAAGGCCAAGAAGGAATACGACGCGGCCCGCGCCGCCTGCGAGGCGGAGATCGCCGAGGCCCAGCCAGAGCTGGATGCCGCCAAGGCTGTGATCGAGCAGCGCAAAACGGCGGTGGATCCGGCCGTATTCAAGCGCTACGCGGCAGTGAAAAGCCACCATGCCGTGCCCATGGCCATGGTGGAGCAGGAGCAATGCAGCGGCTGCCGCATGAGCCTTCCTACGGTGGTGGTGCGCAAGGTGATGGCTGGAGAGGGCCTGGTGGAATGCGAGAACTGCGGCCGTATCCTATATTTCCCCTCGGCAGGCAAATAGTTTTTGTTGTGAACGCGGCTCGGCTGCGTTATCATACCATCAGTGAGTAAGACAGGTGACCGCATGCGGCTTTGACCGTATGAGGAAAGTCCGAGCT
>CAZAZI010000099.1:0-466 GCA_964489575.1 uncultured Oscillospiraceae bacterium
GGATTCTTTTAAAAAAATCCCAATAGATTGGATAAAGACTGATGATGTTTCATTATTTCGAATATTATTAGATAACATACAAAGTGTTAATGAAATATATGTTTTAAATGGCATTTTAAATAAAATGTTTCGAGTGATTTTAGACATAAAATTAAGATTTTATGGAATATCATTAACTAATGACATAGGTATTGATCATTTAATATTAGATGAAGAACAAAAAAAGGTGTTGAAAAATGCTAGTCGTCATATTGTAAAAACAAGTAGAAAAAACAACCCTACGTTTGAAGATATTTTTGAAAGTTTTCAACTTTTAAAACAATCGGCCGAAATCTTAGATTTTAAAAATTATATAACTCAAGAACACTTAAATAAAATATGCGATGTAATAAAAAGTAATAGCAATGTAGATTCTGATTGTATGCTGTTTGAAGTTGTTAAAACAGTTAATAATTTTTTGAAAAAT
>CAZAZI010000099.1:476-6580 GCA_964489575.1 uncultured Oscillospiraceae bacterium
TTTCCTATTTTTTCATGTGGGGAGGTAAAATTTGAAATTAAAAGATAAATTTAAAAAAAGAGAAGATAAAACAATAAAAGAATATATACCATATAAGGAAGTATGGAATAATATTTCTATATTAGAGGATGGGAATATATTAAGTGGTATTAAAATAAATTGTTTAAATTTATATTTGATGTATGAAGAAGAACAAACAAGTAAAATTGAACAATTTAAAAAAATACTTTTAAGTATGAATTATAAATATCAAATATTATCAATGGATTCTAAAGTTAATTTAAATGATAATATAAACGAATTAAAAACAAAATTAAGTATGGAAAAAGATGTAAATAAGCAAGAATTATTAAATGAAGATATTGAATATGCTTCTTTAATAAATAAAGTAGGTAATATTAAAAATAGAGATTTTTATATATTGATAACTGATAATAATGAAAATAATTTAAAACAAAAATTAAATGATTTAGTTTTGAAATTCAATGCTATTAATTTAAGAAGTGATATATTAAAATCAGATGAATTAAGAGAGTTAATTTATAATAGTTTAAATCCTACTAGATCATTAGAACTATATCAAAATGAAAATAAATTAATTAATAAAACTTTCAAGGACAAGATTTGTCCTTTTTGTTTGAAATTTAATGAAAGAGATATTTTGATTAATGATATATATGCCTCAGTTATAACTGTAAATACATATCCCTCTTTTGTTAATATAGCTTGGCTAAGCGGGTTGTCAAATTTAGAGAATACAAGAATGAGTATCATAGTAACACCAATGGACTCCCATGAAGTATCCAAAACATTAAAGAAAAGTATTAGTGAAGTTAAAACTAAAATGATAAATGTTAATGATCATAATGATCAAATATTATTACAAAATCAAATGTCTGACTATGAAGAGTTAGTAAATAAAATAGATAGATCAAATGAAAAAATAGTCAAAATAGGCGTCAATTTCTTAGTTTATGCTAATAGTAGAGAAGAACTTGAAACTCTCAAGAAAGAAGTTAAAAACAGCCTTATTTCCGCTAATTTGAATGGAATAGATTTAATGTTCGAACAAGAAAATGGTTTTAAAATGTGTTTACCACTAGTAGCTGATAATTTAATTAAAGATTATGGATTACCTATACCAATAACTACTTTTGCAGCTTCATTTCCTTTTGTATATGAAACACTACAAGATGAAAAAGATTGTATTATCTTAGGAGAGGATTTAGGTGGTAGTATTGTTACTTTTGATTTATGGAAAAGAACTAGTAAACGAAACAATTCAAACATGACTGTTATAGGAAAAAGTGGTAGTGGCAAGTCAACAATGCTTAAAAAGATTATTAGAGGTAATTGGGCAAGAGGTGCTAAAGTAATTGTAATTGATCCTGAAAGAGAATATAAAGATTTATGCTTAAGTGTAAAAGGTGATTGGATAGATTGTGGTTCTGGACAATCAGGTATTATTAATCCACTAGAGGCTAGAATTGGAGCGGATGATGTAGACAATCATATTGATATAGCAAAACATTTTCAAATCTTCAGAACATTTATTAAATATTATTTTAGAGATTTAACTGAGTATGAAGGAACAATATTAGAAGATATATTAAGAAAAACATACATAAAAAAAGGTATTGACTTTAATACCAATATTTCAAATTTGAAACCAGATGATTATCCTATTATGAGTAATTTGTATGATGAACTATTAAATGAATATAAAGAATCAAAGCATAATTCAAGTCGTGAATATACTAACTCATTAGAAAAACTAGTATCAATAACTAAACGAATGACAGATGGTGCAGATGCTATATTGTGGAATGGAATATCAACGGTAAATGCTAAAAGTGATTTTATAGTACTAGATATTCATACACTTGTAGATAGTGATGAAACAGTGTTAAGAACGCAATTTTTCAATATATTATCTTGGGCTTGGAATATGGTTAGTAAATCAAAACAACCAATAATTTTAGTTGTAGATGAAGCTCATTTATTAATAGATCCTAATAATAAAGATGGAATAGATTTTTTAAAAAGAACTTCGAAAAGAATTAGAAAATATAATGGTAGTTTAATAGTATCTACTCAAAATATGATAGACTTTACTGCTGATGAAATTAAAAGATTTGGACAAGTTATTGTAGATAATAGTGCTTATATAGGAGTCATGGCACAGGGTGTTAAGGAGTTAGAAGCTTTAGGACAAATGATGAATTTAAGTGATTCTGAAACTAATTTTTTGAGAATTGCTTCACGTGGTGAAATGTTATTTGTAATCAGTCAAGACACTAGAATACCAATATCAATTGTAGTAAGAGATGAGGAAAAAGAATTATTTGGTAATGCTGGCGGTAGATAATGGAACAGTTATTAAAGTATAAATTAATTATTATCTTATTAGCGCCTTTGTTAATAATTTTTTTAATTTTATTTTTGGTTATGGCATCAACTGGAACAATTTTAAATTCACCAGAATTAGTTTTAACTAACTTCTTTAATGTACCATTTGAAGATGATACTACTTATGTAATCACTTCAAAATATGGTGAACGATTAGATCCTATGACCAATGAATTAAGCTTTCATTCAGGAATAGATTTAGCAGTCCCTGAGAGTACTAATGTAATTAATGCATATCCTGGAAAAGTCATAAAAGTTGGTTATGAAGATAATGGTTTAGGAGAATATATTAAAATCCAACACACGATAGAAAATGATTTATATATGACTGTTTATGGGCATTTAAAAAAAGATAGTACTTTGGTTAAAGAAGGTGATATTTTATCAGAAAATACAGTTATAGCACTATCTGGTAATACTGGTAAAAGTACATTTTGAAGTTCATTTGTTAAAAAAGGATGGTTCCTTAAATAAAAAAATAGATCCTATTAATATATTTGAAAAGTGATTTGTGGTATAATTGATATAGTTGAAATGAGGTAATAATTATGCAAGTTTTTAGATTTAAGAATGAAGATTTTTCAGAAAAGCAAAATCAATATAATATTTATGACGGTAAAAATATATTTTTAACTGAAAAATTATTTTTAGAACCTTTATATAAAAAAATAGAGTTACCATCTTCTAAGTTAAACAATATACTTCCGTATTATAGTTATAATTCAATAAAATCTAGTTTAGAGTGTCCAAAGTTAGAATTGTATTGTGCAAAGTGTAAAATTAAAAGGGTTTTCAAATTTTTAGTTGCAGATCCTAAATTGGTTGTTGGTGAATGTGGACCTGTACCAATTGGTAGTATTATTGATACCTTACCTAGACAAAAGAGTATGTCAAAAAAAGATAAATTTATGAAAGAAACAGATTATTTTTATTTATATGCACTTTCTGATTGTGGACATCATATAGTAATAAATTTTAAAGTTTTAGATGAAAATAGTGTTATGAAAATAGGTCAATATCCATCAATATATGATTTGAATGAAAATATTAATAATAAGGAATTTTTGAAATTGTTAGAAAATGAATATGCCAGTTATTATAAAAGTGCATGTTCTTTGCACAGTTTTAATACTAACATCGGGGCTATGACTTATTTACGTCGTATCTTTGAAAAGATATTAATAGATACATTTAATGAAAATGAAAGTGACTATGGTATAGAAGAATTTAAAAAAATGAGAATAGAAGATAAGGTGAAAAATTTAAAAAATTATTTCCCTGAATTGATATTTGAACAAGGTTTTTGTCAGATATATTCATTAATTAGTGATGGTGTTCATAATTTAACAGAAGATGAATGTAATGAAAATTTTGATTTATTGAAATGTGCAATTGAAGAAATTCTAATTGAAAAGCTAAACAAAATTGAAGAAAAAAAACGTAAAGAAGACCTTAAACGAAGACTTCAAAACATTAAATAGAAATATATTAAAAAAAAGTAAGACCAAAATCAACAAGCAAAACGCAATACAAATAATGAAAAGTAAAGGGAAAGACGCATTACAAATATAGTGCGTTTTTTTGTTTGCCTTGCAATGCCTAATTCTAAAACCCTTATGAAATAAGGTCAAACTAACCTCTGGTTAGTTGTGTGAGTGCAGGACTTATCCTGTTTCAACTCGATAAAGAAATAATTGCCATTTTAAAGAAAGGAGGTACCTATGAATAATAACAATTTAAAAATTTTAAAGGTAAAAGTAGAACCTAAAACCTACAATGCTTTAGCAAAAATTATAAATAAAAATAATAAAACCATACAATCATTAATAGAAGAATTATTGAAAAATTATATATATGAAAATATTGATTTAATAGTTGGAGGTGAGTGATATTAGTAATCAAAATTTAACTATAAGAATTGATGATAGGAAAAGAAAATGGTTAAAACAAATGTCTGAAAAAAATGATTTAAGTGTATCAAAATATTTAACAATGCTTATTGATCGTAATATGGGTATTAACAATGTTATCGATGGTGAAGTGGCTTTAAGAGAACTAATTGGAGATTCAGTAGCAGAAGCAATCGTAGTTCCAATTAATAAGATTCATACCCGTTTAAATGCGATTGATTTGGTTACTGAAACAATTCTTTTACAAAATGATATGACACTAAAATATTTTGGTATTCCACAAAAAAGAGAAGAACTTAAATCTCACATTAATGAACATCCAATAACAGAAGTTGCTCGTGAAGAAGTTATAAAAAGATTAAGACAACGAAGATTAGAAAAGAGACTTTTAGATGAGTAATGTTATTGTAAGAGTAAGATATCAAAATTGTAAAAGTGTTAAAGAAGGGGTTAGTAGTTGGGGAAAATATGCTTCAAAAAAAGAAGGCGCAGATGGTCATAGTGTAAATGATGATTCTAGTTATTATGATTATATATCTAAACAGTTTAAAGTAGAAACAAACAATTATGATAATGATATTAGTTATTTATGGAGTAAAAACGGAGATATAGTATTAGATGAAATTTTAAAGAACTTAGATGAAAGTAATGGTTATATTTGGGATATGGTAATTTCTTTTAAACCGGATTTTTGTTATGAAAGTGGACTTACACATAAACATAAGTTTTATGAATTAACTAAAACAATATTACCAAAGTTTTTGAATGATGCAGGGTTATCTACTATTAATACTAATTGGTTAGGTGCATTACATTTGAATACTAAAAATCCACATCTACATATTTGTATATATCAAACAAAACAAACCAAAACAACTTCAAAATTAGATCAAAATGCAATAAAAAAAATGAAAAGTAACATTTCATCATTTTTAATGGACTATAAAAAATTCTATAATGACAGAGATAATTATTTTCTAGGCATAACTTCAAAAATTAGAGAAGAAAATTTTACTAACGTTGTAAAACAAAACTTTTTTACAGAGACAGAAAGAAAAATCTTAAATAACAAATTGCTAGTTCTCTATGATAAATTACCTGGTACAGGAAGATTACAATATAATTCTAAAAATATGCAATTTTTAAAACAAGATCTTAATGATGTAATAGAATATATTTTAAAACATAGTTCCATTAAATATGATTATGAAGAATACTATAATTCATTAATTAATCACCAGAAGGAATTAAAAAAAATGTATGGTGAAAGTAAAAGTAATAATTATTTAAACAATCAACTTAATAGACTATATTCTAAAATAGGTAATGATATTTTGAATGAATTTAAAATATATCGATCAATTCCTTTTATAGAAAATCAAAGAGAATTTTTATTAGAAAAGATATTTGATATTAAATTTAAAAGCTATACAAAAAAAGAAAAATCAATTATAGATGCAGGTGAAGGTCTATATAGATTAGGTAAATTAGCAGGTTTAGATGATTACGGTATGATAAAATTATTTAATAATTGGGTTCAAAAAAGTGGATATGATAAGCCATCATTATTTTTTATTAATATATATAAAGATAAAGAATATCTTTCTTTAACGAAAGAAGAATTTTATTCGATAATAAAAAAACTTGGATATGATAATCAAAGATATTTTAAATATAAAAACAAACATTTTTATCAAAACGTTAGGTATCGAAAATTATACCATCAGGCAAAACAATATCTATCTTATGCTTTAGAAGAAGAAAGGAAAGAACAAATTGATAAAG
>CAZAZI010000100.1:0-6554 GCA_964489575.1 uncultured Oscillospiraceae bacterium
ATGCCCATCTCAAATACGGCGTATCCTACGAGGGCGTGTTCTCCATGATCGAAGACCGCTTCAACCAAATCAAGGCGGGCTGCGGCTTGTCCACGGATTTGGATGCGGAGTTCGCCTTTATCCGCTCCAAAATGAGCAAGAATATGTCCATCGACTACCTCGTATCCAGGGGTGAATATCTCACGGCCAAGCTTATGGCGGATTACCTGGGCTTTGCCTTTGTGGACGCCACCGAATGGGTGCGCTTTGGCTATGACGGCAAGCTGGATGCGGATAAGAGCGAGGAAAACCTGGTGGCGCTGGCGATCGGCAAGGGCGGCATGGTGCTGCCCGGATTTTATGGGGCATTGCCGGATGGCAGCGTGCGGGTGATGAGCCGGGGCGGCAGCGATATCACCGGCTCTCTGGCCGCGGCGGCGATTGACGCCGGCGTTTATGAAAACTGGACGGATGTATCCGGCATCCTCATGGCGGACCCACGCATCGTGACAGACCCAAAGCCCATTGCGCACATCACCTACAGCGAGCTGCGCGAGCTTGCCTACATGGGAGCCAACGTACTCCACGAGGAAACCATCTTCCCCGTGCGGCACAAGGATATCCCCATCAACATCCGCAATACCAACGCCCCCAACGATCCGGGCACGCTCATCAAGGAAGGCTTTGAAAAGGAGACGCGGGAGGAGCGCAAGCGCTTCATCACCGGCATTTCCGGCCGCAAGGATTTTTCCATCATCACCCTGCGCAAAAGCCACCTTACGGCGGAGACCGGCATCATCCGCAAAGTGCTGGCAATCTTCGAAAAATACGGCGTGCCCATCGAGCACATACCTAGCGGCATCGACAGCTTTTCCCTGGTTGTATTCTCGGAGAAGATAAAACCTTGCATTTATGATATAATAGGCGAGATCAAACAATGCTGCGAGCCGGATAGCATCAACGTAACGGAAAACATCGCCCTCATCGCTACCGTTGGCCGCAAGATGGCCTTCATCCCCGGCGTGAGCGGCAAGGTCTTCGGCGCGCTGGGCGCGAACGATATCAACATCCGCATGATCGCCCAGGGCCCGGATGAGATCAACATCATCGTAGGCGTAGAGAACCAGGATTTTGAAAACACCATTCGCGTATTATATGACAGCTTCATCATAGGAGGGGCGGAAAAATGAAAAAGTATAATGTAGCCGTATTGGGCGCCACGGGCGCCGTGGGCCGGGAAATGCTGGCCATCCTCCAAGAGCGGGATTTCCCCGTGGCAGAGCTGCGGCCCCTGGCCAGCAGCCGCAGCGCGGGCAGCAGCATCGATTTTAAGGGGCGGCCCGTGCTTGTGCGGGAAGCCTGCGAGAGTGCCTTTGCGGGCGTGGATATCGTGCTGGGCGCCGCGGAAAACGATATCGCTAAAAAACTCGCCCCGGCCATCAAGGCGGCGGGCGCGGTTTTCGTGGATAACTCCAGCGCCTTCCGCATGAACCCGGAGGTGCCCCTCGTCATCCCCGAGATCAACCCTGAAGACGCCAAGCTGCACCAGGGCATTATCGCCAACCCCAACTGCACCACCATCGTCACGTTGGTGGCAGTCAACGCCCTTTCGAAACTCTCGCCCATCAAGGCCATGGTGGCTTCCTCCTACCAGGCCGTATCCGGCGCGGGCGTGGCCGGCCCCCGGGAGCTGGCCGCCCAGGTCGAATCCATCTCCAAGGGCCAGGCCCCCGAGATAAACACCTTTCAATACCAAATCGCCTACAACCTTATCCCCCAGATTGGGGGCTTTGGGGAGAACGGCTACACCAGCGAGGAAATGAAGATGCAGAACGAGGGCCGCAAGATCCTCCACCTGCCGCAAATGCTGGTCACCTGCACGTGCGTGCGCGTGCCCGTGGTGCGCAGCCATTCCGTATCCGTTACCGTAATCACCGAGCGGCCCCTCTCCATTGAAGAGGCCCAGGATGCCATCGCCGCAGCCCCTGGCTGCCGGTTGGTGGATGACCCGGCGAATAAACGCTACCCCATGCCGCTGGATACCAGCGGCCAGGATACCGTGTTCGTGGGCCGCATCCGCAGAGACCTTACCAACCCCAACGGCCTCGCCCTCTGGTGCTGCGGCGACCAGGTGCGCAAAGGCGCGGCCAACAACGCCGTGCAGATCGCGGAGTTATTGGTGGAACGGTAGGTTTTATGGGGGCGCTGCGCCTATGCCCCCGGTTGCCCTTTCCTCGAAATGCCTTAGCATTTCGAGACTTCATCAAGGCGCTATGCGTTTGGCCCTTCGGGGCACAAACGCGACCTTGAAAGTGTAACCGGAATGGCGTAATAGCTCTATGCAATACGGCCCGGCGCAGGGGATGCGCCGGGCCGCCTTTACGATTGCCGGGAAGCGGCGCATCCGCTTGTGTTCGGCAGACATAGCTCCCGCTTGAACAGGCGCATGCGCCCGCTGTACAGGATAACCGCTGCTCGTGAAGCCGGGGCCGCTTTCGGCAAAGGAAAGCATATAAAACATCAATTCGGGGCGATTTCGCGCTCCATAGCGGCCAACCGTTCCCGCGCCATGGAAAGAAGCGGCTGGGCTGTGGCGGCCCGGGCCGGGTCCGCCAGCAGGCGGTCGGCCGCATCCTGGGCCTGCTGGAGCACGCCCATATCCGCGGCCAGGCTGGCGGCGGCGAATTCCGAAAGGCCGTGCTGGCGCTTGCCGAGAAACTCGCCCGGCCCGCGCAGCGAGAGATCGGCCTCTGCGATAGCGAAGCCATCCTGGGAGGATACCAGCATGCGCAGGCGCTCGGTGGCGGTGGTATCGCCGCCGGCTGCACTGATGAGAAAGCAATAGGATTTGGCGCTGCCCCGGCCTACGCGGCCCCGCAGCTGGTGCAGCTGGGCCAGGCCGAAGCGGTCGGCATGCTCGATGGCCATCACGCAGGCGTTGGGCACATCCACGCCCACCTCGATTACGGTGGTGGAAACCAGGATGTCGAGGGCCCCATCGCGGAAGGCGGCGGCCACGGCCTCCTTTTCGCGCGCGGGCATCTGGCCATGCAAAAGGCCGATGTGCAGGCTGGGGAAGGCTTTCCTGAGCTTGGCGTAATGCTCGCTGGCCCCGGGCACGCCGGGCAGCTCCTCGCTTTCCTCTACCAGCGGGCAAACCACGTAGGCTTGCCGGCCCTCGCTGATTTGGGCTGCGAGGAAATCATACATCGCCCTGCGCCTGGAGGGCGGCACCAGGCTGGTTTTGATGGGCTTGCGGCCCGGCGGCAGTTCTGCGATGCGGGAAACATCCAGGTCGCCATATAGAAGCAGGGCCAGTGTGCGGGGGATGGGCGTAGCGCTCATCACCAGCACGTGCACGCCCTCACGGCCCTTTGCCGCAATGGCGGCCCGCTGGCTCACGCCGAAGCGGTGCTGCTCATCCGTTACCACCAGGGCAAGGTCGTGGAAGCCGCCTTCCTGCCGAAGCAGGGCGTGGGTGCCTACGGCCAGGGCGGCCCGGCCTGTGGAAAGCGCCTCCCATGCTTCCTCCCGCTCGGCTTTTTTCATGCCGCCCAGGAGCAAGCGCACGCGATCCGGGCCAAAGAGGGCGCGGAGCTTTTCGTAATGCTGCCGGGCGAGGATTTCCGTAGGGGCCATAAGCGCGGCCTGACGGCCCGCCTCCATGGCGGCATGCATGGCAAAAAAGGCTACCGCCGTTTTGCCGCTGCCCACATCGCCCTGGATCAGCCTGTTCATGGCCCGGCCCGCAGCCATGTCCGCGCGGATATCCGCCATGGCATGCAGTTGCGCGCCGGTGGGTGCGAAGGGAAGCAGGGGCAGGAAGGCTTCCACGCGGGCATCAATGGGCCGGGCGGGAGAGGCGCGGCGTTCCTGGCCGGAGAGGCCCAGCATCAAGCGGAAGAGCAGCATATCCTCAAAGGCCAGCCGCCGCTTGGCCCGGGCCAGGGCTTCCATATTTCCGGGGAAATGAAGGCTTTCGAGCGCTTCGACCAGGGGCACGAGGCCATAGGCCGCGCGGATGGCTTCGGGTAGGGGGTCAACCAAGTCGGGCAGGCAGGCGGAAAGGGCCGCATGGGCCAGGTTCCGCAGCTGCTTTTGCGAAAGGCCCCGGGTGAGCGGGTACAGGGGCAGGATGCCGGGCAGGGCGGGGAAGAGGGTTGGATTGACCAGCTTGGCCCCCCGCATTCGATCTACCCGGCCGCAGGCGATGATTTTTTGGCCCCGTATGAGGCCGTCCTTGCGGAAGGGCTGGTTATACCAGGTCAGGGTGAGCTTGCCGCTTTCATCCGCGGCCTGGGCTGAAAGGATGCTCAAGCCGCCGCGGATGCGGGCCAGCTTGGGCTCTGCGAGGATGGTCAAGGCAAAGGCGGCGTCCTGCCCATGGCCGGCTTCATTAGCGGGCAAAGCGCGGCTATAATCCCGGTAGTCACGGGGCGCGAAGCGCAAAAGCGCGCCTAGAGAAAAAAGGCCCAGCTTACCGAGCGATTCCGCTCGGCGCGGGCCTACTCCTTTGAGGCAGGTGAGCGGGCTATCCGGGCTCATTCCACGGAGATGTAATAATAATACAAGGGCTGGCCGCCGCTTTGGCAAAGGAACTCCGCACCCGGGTGCCCGGCCTCCATGGCTTCGACCAGGGCCGCCGCGTTATCCGCATCCACACCTTCGCCGTAGAAGATGGTGACGACGCTGTCTTCCGGCGCGTTTTCCATCATTTTATCCAGCAGGGCCAGGGTGGCTTCATCCACATTGTTGCCCACGGCCACGATGGCGTTATCCAAAAGGCCGATAATATTGCCTTTTTCGATCTTGGTGCCGTTTATGGAGGTATCGCGCACCGCGAAGGTTACGGAGCCGGAGATCACCTTTTCGGCTGCAGCGCGCATGCTTTTTTCGTTATCGGCCACGCCGGCGTCGTCGAGGTAGGCGGTGGCGGCGCTGATGCCCTGCATCACCGTTTTGGTGGGCAGCACGATCACGTTGCGCTCGGCCAGCTCTGCGGCCTGCTGCGCGGCCAGGATGATGTTGGGATTATTGGGCAGCACGAACACGTTGCGCGCATTCACCCGGCGGATGGCCTTGGCGATGGTATCGATGCTGGGGTTCATGGTTTGTCCGCCCTGGATCAGGCCCTCTACGCCCAACTCGCCGAACACCGCGTCAATGCCCTCGCCGGTGCTCACAGCCACCATGGCGCATTCCTTTTCCGTGGCTTTGAGCTTGGCCTGGATCTCGCGGTTCTGCTCGCGCATGTTTTCGATTTTGAGGTTGTTCAGCTCGCCCAGGCGCAGGGCCAGCTGCAAAATCTTGCCCGGCGCGTTGGAATGCACGTGTACCTTCACAAAGCCTGTATCGTGGGCCACCACCACGCTGTCGCCGATCTTTATCAGCTTGTCGCGGAATTTATCGAGATCCTCCTCAGCGATGGCTTCATCCAGGTGGATGATGAAGAACTCGGTGCAGTAGCCGTAAGTGATGTCGTTCACATCATCCAGCGTGAGCACATCCTCGCCGGGGGCCTCGGCGGCCTCCTCGGGGAGGTCGTCTACCTCTTCGCCGTCGAGCGCCATCTTAAAGCCGCGGAAGATGGTCAAAAGGCCCTTGCCGCCGCTATCCACCACGCCCGCCTCTTTGAGCACGGGCAAAAGCTCCGGCGTTTGCCGCAGGGCGGATTCGCCTCGCTCGATCATCACATCTATCAGCTTATATACGTTCGCGCCCTCTGCGCTCTTGGCGCCCACCGCCTCGCCGATCATGCGGGAAACGGTGAGCATGGTGCCCTCCTTGGGCTTCATCACGGCCTTGTAGGCCGCCTCCGTGCCCGATTTAAGGGCCAGCGCCAGCAAGGCCCCATCCATTTCCGTCGCGCCATCCAGCGCCCGGGCAAAGCCCCGGAAGATCTGGGAAAGGATAACGCCGCTGTTGCCCCGCGCGCCCTTGAGGGAGCCGAGGGAAGCCGCAGCCGCCACATCGCTGACGGTGGCGCAAGGGCAGCCCTTGATCTCGCGCACGGCGCTTTGCATGGTCATGGACATGTTGGTGCCCGTATCGCCATCCGGCACGGGGAACACGTTGAGCGAATCGATGTGGGCCTTGTTCTTTTCCAGAAGCGCGGCGCCCGTGAGGAACATATCCTTGAGCAGCGCGCCGTTGATCGATATTTCTTTCAAATTATGAATCCTCCCAAAGGGCACGCCCAAAAAGGGCGCGCGAATACAATGCCGCGGGGCCGCGCAAAGGCGGATTTAGGCATTGATGCTCTCCACGTGGATGTTCACGCTATTCACTTTGATGCCCGTCATTTCCTCTACGCGGTAGCGCACATTGTCGATGGTGTTCTTGGCAACCACAGCCAGGGATACGCCATAGACCATGGTTACGTAAAGATCGACATCCGCCGTATCGCCCTCGCCGAGGAAGGTGACCTTTACGCCGCGCTTGCGGTTCGCGTCGCTGCCTACCAGCTGCAAAAGTGTATCGGTTGCCGTTTTTGCGTTCATGCCCACCACGCCGTAATTTTCTGTGGCGGCGAAACCCGCGATATTGGCGATGATATCCTCGCCAATGGTGATCTT
>CAZAZI010000101.1:0-6504 GCA_964489575.1 uncultured Oscillospiraceae bacterium
GTCGCTCATGTAGATCCTGCCGGCGGTGATATCCGCGCCGGTGATGCCCAGGTAATCATAGAGGCCGGCCACGAATTGCGCGTCCGTACCGGTCACGGCCACGGAGGAGACTTTGCCGCTGCTGGCGTCCCGGGTGAAGGTGACCATGTTGGCGGGGGTGGCGGAGTAGGCCTTATCGCAAAAGACCACGGAGGTGGAGTTAGGCGCGGTTACATAATAGCTGCCGGCCTTAAATTCCTGATCCAGCGGGCGCTCGGAAACGACCTTGGCATAAACCTGCGCGGTGTCCGTATCCTGGCACTTGGAGGCGTAAACGGGGGAGACGTTGCCCAGCTCGCTGATGGTCTTGAAGGCGGTGGCGCCATCATCCGAAGGGGCGGAGCTGGGGTTGGTGTAGTAGTAGACGCCGGCGGACAGGCCGGAGATATCGAGGCCAGAGTAGCTGTAGCCATCCGCGATGGCGGTGACTTTGACGGTGGCCTTGGCGTTCTCACGGGTAGCGTTGTCAGCCGAGAGATCGGGTACGGTCAGCTTGATGGCATAGTATACGTCTGCACCGTTCACGGCGGTGGCGTTGGCGTCCACATTGTAGTTGCCGGAGCCCAGCGCGCCGGTGGTGCGGGTGAACTTGACGACCTCGATCTTGTAGCCGAAAGCGTCGGAGGTGGTAGCGGCCTGATTCCAGGTGAAGGCCAGGGCGCTGGAGGCGATGCCCAGTACGAGCACGGTCGCCAGAACAATTGCGAACAGTTTTTTCATGCGTTTCATTCCCTTTCAGTAGTTTATTGTGCCGTTGCCCGCTGCACAGCCCAATATTATTGCATTTATGTAACAAAGTCAACACGGTTATTTAAATATATTGTAATGTTATTTACACGGATGACCGGAAACGAAAGTTTCATTACACAGAGTGAAGAATCTATAGATTGAAGAAAAGCCCCCGGGAGTCGGGAGCTTTTAGACGTATATATGCAGTTTGTCCAGGAACTCAGATCATTTGCCCGGCTAGGCGGGCCAGTTCCGCGGGTGTTTCCTTACAGCCCGCGAACAGCCAGCGCCGCAGGAGGTTCTCATAGCCGCCCACCAGGAAGGCGGCCTTGTAGGCGAGAGCTCGCTCCTCCATGCCGTCGGCGCGCAGGCCCGCAGCGGCCCGCTCTACGCAAAGGGCGCGAAGATCCTCCACAAAGGCGCGGTCGCCATGCTCACCCAGCAGGGCCTCAAAGGCGGCGCGGTTGTTAAGCACCAGGGCGAAAACAGCCTGCAAAAGCGGCGCGCCCCGGGCCGCGCCGCTCAGGATGGCTTCCAGATCCGCATAGAGGCCCTGCTCCAGCTGGTGCAGCACATCCGCCGGGTCCTTAAAGTGGACGTAGACCGTAGCCCGGGCCACATCCGCGGCCTCGGCCAGCTCCTTCACGGAGATATCCGCCACAGCTTTGTGCCGCATTAGGCTAAGCAGGCCCTCCTGCAACAGCCTGCGCGTACGCCTGACCCGGCGGTCCGTGATTTCCGGCATGGTCTCACCTCCCTAGCAGCCCGCCATCGTCAGATAGCAGACTTTTCTTAAGGATAAGACCAGTAATGGAGCATGTCAACCAAACCGCATGAAAATTAACATCTGTACCCTACGCGGACGGGCCCTACGCGGGCGGCGGCCCTACGCGGGCGGCGTGAGCGGGGCCCGGCGTTGGTGGTTTCGAGGGGCAAGCAGGCCGTTTGTTGTGTTCGCCGGGACTGTTTCATTCAAAAAATAGGAATATCAACCCTTTGCGGATTTATGCCCTATCAGCCGTGTATCCAAGAGAATAAATGGCGCAGGGCCTAACAATCACTTGGAAGGCTGCGTCCCGCGTTCGCTGCCGCCCTCGCAGGATCGCTCTGCCTTTGCCTTTTTCTTGGCGCCGATGTAGCCCACGCCCACCACGGCCAGCGCGCCCAGGAAATCCACGATCAGGTCTTTCATGGTATCGCGCAGGGCCGCGCGCCCCACCAGCTCCGAGCCGTCTTCCAGGCGGAATTTTTGCATGTTCATGCCCAGCAGGCCGTCGAAGGTGAACTCGTATATTTCCCATAACACGCCGACGGTCAGGGCAAAGCACAGGGCAAAGAGGCACACGAACTTAGGCCCCAGCTTCACGGGCACGCCCTGGACTTCGTTGAGCTGCTCCACGATGACGAAGCCCAGCGCGCCCAGCATGCCGCCGCTGAGGGTATGCAGCCAGGTATCCCAATTGGGCACAAGGTAATAAAAATTACGCACCTCTCCCAGGTAAATAGCGCAGTAGAGAAAAACGAAATAGAGGATATACATGGAATCCGGGATGGGCCACGTCCAATGCTTTTGCAGCACGGAGGGCACGAACATCACCAAAAGGCCCAGGCAGCATTGGGTCAGCATCAAAAGATAATCGCTGCGCAGGCGCACGGAGCCATCGGCGCTGGTCTGTGGGGCCAAGGCTAAGCAAACGGCTGAATAGACGATAGAACCGATCAGGATCACGGCCAGGATGACGCCGGCGATGGTCTTGGCATCCGCTCGCCTTTTTTTCATAAGCATTACCTCCGAAATAAGTGTGGTCTATTTTATGTCCGGCCGCATGAAAAGGCGGCGCACGGCGAACTCTAAGAAAAAAAGGAGCGACTCCCCCCATGAAAAAGAGCAAACGCAGCGGTTACCCCAATATCAACTCCACCACCTCTTCTACGGATACCACGGGCATGATGCCTACACCGCCCCAGAATAACGCCGAGCGGGAAGCCTACGAGGAGCTGGCCGGCATGGAGATACCGCGCAAGCAGAAAAAAAAGTGAGGGATTCTCAAAAAAGTGGCGCACAGCCACTTTTTTGAGTTTAATCGGCCGCGGTTTTGAAGATCGTGCCGGTCAGGGGCGGGGCGAACAAGCCAAGGCCATATGGCGCCCATTCCATCGAAAAATACCGTTTAAAGCTGATTTCGACCTGCTTGTTCCATGCCCTTCAGAGGCGGTTTTTATATAGTATACCATATCTTGACGAGGTTTGTACAAGCGGGCGAAGATGTGGATGGCCGGATGAAAGGCCGCTTGCAAAAAATGCAGGTGTTTGGCCTATTGCGGCTGGTTTTGGCCCCTGCGTCAAAGAGCGGCAAACTTTGCAATTTTCTCCCTAAAGAGCGACAAAACACGCCAATATTGTTCCCTATCGCCGCGAATGGAGCGGTGTTACAATCCAATCATCACAAACCGCAACTATCCTTTATGAAACGGGCAAAAGCGCCAGCGCCCATTTCACAAAAGGAAAAAAATACAGAAGGATGGAGGCACATTATGGCAAAGTACCGTATACTTCTGGCAGACAGCAGCACGCAGTTCCAAAACGCCGTGCGGGATCACCTCCTGGCCCAGGAAAGCATTGAGCGGGTGGATGTGGTGAACGACGGCCAGGCCGCCCTGGATGCTATGGCGGCCGCCCACTACGATGTCTTGCTCTGTGACCTGATCATGCCCCGCCTGGATGGCTTCGAGCTGCTGGAACGGCTGGCCGGCGGCCTGGTGGAATCGCCGCCCGCCGCCATTGTGGTGAGCGCCATGCGGCATGAGGACATGGTGCGCCAGGCCTGCACCCTGGGTGCGCGCTACTTTATGGTCAAGCCTGTGGACCCGGATACCCTCTACAAGCGTATCCTCGACATGCTGGAAAACACCTATGCCCAGCGGTCCCAGACCTGCACCATGGGCAACCGCCCCCAAACCCTGGATGAAAAGACCGCCTCCATTTTCCTCATCATCGGCATTCCCGCCCACATCAAGGGCTATCATTACCTGCGGGAAGCCGTGCGTATGGTCTACTACGAGCCCACCCTCATCAACCGCATCACAAAAGAGCTATATCCAGGCATTGCCAAGCGCTTCCAGACCTCCGCTTCCAAGGTGGAGCGCGCCATCCGCCATGCCATCGAGGTGGCCTGGACGCGGGGCAAGATCGAAAACATAAATCAAATCTTCGGCTACAACATCTATTCTAAAAACGATAAGCCCACCAACGGCGAGTTCATCGCCTTGGTCGCGGATAAGCTGATCATGGAAAGCGCCAGGGAGAGCGCGGGCCGGCCGGAGATACAAAATGTGATCTAAAAGGACAAAATCGGACATGTAGGAACTCCTGCAAAAAAATAAAGAAAAAACTTTTCGCGCCCCGCATTTTTTGTAGGGCGCGCTCTGTATAATTATACAGGACATACCTATTAGACTCCGCTTTTGCACATGATAGACGCTTCGAAACCCCCCTGAACATGGATAACCATGTGGATAATGTTGATAAGTCCATCAGAATCCACAGAATTATATTCATCCTATGCAAAACGCTTGTTCCTGAAAAATATGACCGCTCAAGCCTTTTGCAGGGCTGAAAATGGCAAAAATGAAAAATTGTCCTGCATTTGTGCTAGAAGGGCCAGGCTACGGCATATTCTGTTATACCCATAAGTAGAGAGGAGCAAGGTCGAATGGAGCTGATTTGGACCGATCTGCGGGCGGAGCGGGTGGTATATTGCGGTGTGGCCCAGGCATTGGTGGAGGGGGACATCCCCCAGATCGAGGGGCGGCCCGCCCGGGAGATCCTAAGCGCAACGGGGGATGTGGCGCTCTCGGGCGCGGAGAGTGCCGAAGGTTCCGTGCGCCTATCCGGCGAGGTACGGCTGCAGTTGATCTGCACGGGGGAGGGCGGCGTATTCGCCTTTACTTCCCGGGCGGCCTTCCGGCACACGGTGCAGGCGGAGGGCACGAAGGAGGGCATGCTGGTGCGGGCGGCGCCCGCCTTGCAGGCTATGGAGGTAAAGCTGGCGGGCGGCCGCATTACCCTTAGCGCCCAGGTGGATATCGCCCTTAGAGTAACGGACGGCAATGCCATCAAGGCGCTTTGCGGCCTGGAGGGCGTGCGGGATATGGAGATGCGGCAGCGCAGCCTCGAGTTTATGCGGCGCGAGGAGGTTTTCCGGGATGTGCTTTCCCTGCGCGAAGAGGTGGACGCGGCGGGCGCGCACTGCGTGCTGCACAGCGATGTGGCGGCCTCCCTGCGGGATATTCAATGCGACGGCCGGGGCGTGGAGCTATCCGGCGTGCTCACGGTATCCGCCCTGTTGGAAGGGGAGGAGGGGCGGCTGTTCCACCTGATGGAGAACATCCCCTTTACGGAAACGCTGGATGTGGTGGCCGGCAACGACCTCAAGGCCGAGCTGGTCATCGAGGCCTGCCAGGTGCGGGTGGCGGAGGAATTCGGCCTGTTGGTGGTGGAGGTCAAGCTGCGGGTCTGCCTCTATGCGGCCGAGCGGATCGAACTTGCCCTGCCGCAGGATCTGTTCAGCCCCAGCCTGCCGTTTGCCTGCGAACAGGAGGCCCTGCGCCTTTGCACGCCTATGGGCCCGCTATCCTGCCGCCATACCCTCCATGAGACGGTGGGCGTGCCCGCCGGGCTGCCCGAGGCCTGCCGGGTGGTGTTTACGGCTGTGCGGCCGGTGATCACCGCCTCCAATGTGGAGGATGAGCGCCTGTGCCTGGAGGGCCTGCTGGTGACGCGGGTGATCTACGAGAGCGAGGGCGGCATGCTTTGCTCCTTTACCGAGGATATCCCCTTTGCCTGCGCTTGCCCCGCGCCCGGCGCCACGGAGGCCATGGCTTCGGCCGTCGCTACCGCCACGGCCTCCGGCGCGGGCCGCTCGCTGGAGATGAGCTTTACCCTCCAGATCAGCGCCTCCCTCTGCGCCCAGCGCACGGAAACGGTGGTGACCGGCATACGCGAAACCGTGCCGCAGGCGCAGCCCCAGGGCATCATCGTCTATTTCGCCGGGGCCGGGGAGACCCTTTATGATGTAGCCAAGCGCTTCCGCATCCCCCGCAGCGCTCTGCGAGATATGCCGGGGACATCGGAGGAGTTGGCGGAAGGGCAAAAGCTGATGTTCTTGCGGTAGGATTGGGGGGCTTTTTCCCCATACCCTTGGTTGACTTTTCGGGGCCGCGTGAAGGCGCTATGTGCCCCTCAAGGCGGAGATATAACCTTGGAAAACAAGCAGAACAGCCTTATTGACTTATTTGCAGCGGCCCGGCGTATGCGTGGATGCGCCGGGCCGCCTTGTGTCTGCAGGGAAACATTTTTCTTCCAGCCGCGGCAGTGGATGAAATCCCCCCGGGATATGCTATAATAAGGAAAACCATTAGGGAAACCACCCGAACAGGAGGAACGAGATGCCGTTGAAAACGCGCCATGAAATGGACCCGCTATACCAGTGGGATCTTAGCCATATCTTTGAGAGCGACGCGGCCTGGGAGGCGGCCTTTGCGGCGCTGGCGGCCCAAACCGGGTCCATAGAGGCCCACCGGGGCCAATTGGGAACGGCGGAAGGCGCGCGCGCCGCGCTGGATGCTTATTATGCCCTGGCCGAGCGGGCGGAGCGGGTCTATCTTTACGCGGAGCTGAAAAAGGCCGGGGATAATGGCGACCAAAACGCCCAGGCTATGCAGGATCGGGCGCTG
>CAZAZI010000102.1:0-6497 GCA_964489575.1 uncultured Oscillospiraceae bacterium
CTAAGCCGGAAGGATAATCACGGATTTTTGCTTTGAGGGAAGTTATCCAAGAATGGTGAAATTAAAAAGCCATCAGCAAATGCCGCTGATGACTAAGTGAGTTGATAAGATAGTTGGCGAAATAATAGTGAGTTGACAAGACGGCTATTAATAATTGCTCAGGAAGTGCCAATTGCAACTACTGGTACAACAGGGTTTTGACATAAAATGCGGTAACTGTATAAGTGAACTAATATTATCTTCATATTGAAAAGCGCCAATCGTTATGTTATAATTATATGTGTTATTTTTTATCAACATTCGTTATTTCATGCTCTGAGGTGATATTTTGATTAGAATTAAATTATCTGAACTATTAGGCAAAAATAAAATGACAAGAAAAGCCCTTGCCGAGTTGGTTGGCGTGCGGCCAAATACCATCGGCGATTTGTACCACGAGAAAGTTAAAAGGGTCGATTTAGAAATGCTTAATAATATTTGCAGGGTACTTGATTGCGATTTAAGTGATTTACTAGAATATCAACCCGACGAGGAAAAAGAAAAATAGAACAACTAGAAAGGTGATAAAATGAGATATTTAGGCAGCAAAGCAAAGTTGCTGAATACTATAGAAGATATTATCGAAAAATATAATATTGAAGGATATACATTTGGTGATTTGTTTTCGGGAACTAGCTGTGTTGGAGATTATTTCAAAGATAGGTATAAGATTCAATCTAATGATTTTCTATACTTTTCTTATATTATAAGTAAAGCAAAATTAAATAATAGCAGAACCCCCTCATTTTCAAAATTTACCAAAGAATATAAAGCTGATATATTTTATTGGCTAAATACTCTCGAAGTTGTACCGGATTGCAAACATTTTATTTATAATAATTACACTCCAATTGGCGGTAGAATGTTTTTTACCGAAGATAATGGAAAGAAAATAGACGGTATTAGAATAAAAATAGAGGATCTTTACAGAGAGCAAATTCTTTCTGAAAATGAATATTGTTTCCTATTAGCTTCACTAATTGAAAGTGCCACAAAGTTTTCAAATACTTCTGGCACTTATGAAGCATATTTTAAATTTTGGGATTCTAGGGCAACAAAAGACTTTGTTCTGGAACCATTGGAAATGAGTGAACAAGAACTATTTACTAAAAATGATGTTTATAATGAAGAAACAAATAGTTTAGTACGGCGAATTGAAGGAGATATAGCGTATATAGACCCTCCCTACACTGTAACGCAATATGTTTCGGCTTATCATATGTTAGATACCATTGCTAAATATGATTCGCCCGAAATAAAGGGTGTAGGTGGTAAAAGGGGTAGAGGTAATAAAAACTCATTATATGCTCAGAGAACAAAGGCATTACAAGCTTTTGAGGATTTGTTTAGACAAATTAATTACAAGCATATATTGGTGAGCTATAGTAATCAGGGACTCGTTAGTATAGAAGATCTAGTAGAATTGGCAAAATTATTTGCTGAAGACGGTAAGGTATACATAGAAAGTACCGACTATAGGGAGTACCAGAATCATAGATCAAGCAATAAGAGGAATGGTAAAACCCTCAACGAAGTAATAATTTATTTTCAAAAAAATAAGTCTTTAAATAAGTCTCCACTTAATTATTCTGGCAGCAAGGATACTGTACTCCCCGCTATAATCAATGAGCTTCCTCCTTCTGTAAATACTTTTGTTGATGTTATGGGAGGCGCATTTAACGTTGGAGCAAATATCATTGCTACGGATTGCGTTGTTTATAATGAACTTAACCCTTATATTTATGAAACTATTGAATGGCTATTAAAAACAGATAAAGCTGAAATCATTGATGCCATAGAGGAAGGCATAGCCAAATACAAGTTAGAAAAAGGCGAGAGGGCTCCATTTGACAAACTTAGGCAAGATTATAATGAAGTAGACAGTTCTCCATTAAATTTGTATTTGCTCCACATGTATTCATTCCAAAACATGATCAGATTTAACGGAAATCATAAGTTCAATACTCCGATAGGAGTAGCAGGCTACAGTGAAGATATAAAGCAAAGAATACTTAACTTTGAGGTTAAAACTAGAAATCTAAAAATGATGAATGTTGACTATACATCAATAAATTGGAGCGAATTTCCTTCGGACACTGTTTTTTATTTTGACCCCCCTTACTTTATTACAAGTGCTGCTTATAATGATGGTAAGAGAGGAATGAAAGGTTGGTCTGCAGATGAAGAAGTAGAGCTATTAAATATACTAAACCATATTGATTCATTAGGATACAAATTCATGCTCTCAAATGTTATACATCATAAAGATAGAACAAATCATTTACTACAAAAATGGACAGAAGAACATAAGTATCGCGTGGTCGAAATAGGGACAAGTGGATGGCGTTATACAAAAAATGAAGTCCTAGTAATGAATTATTAAGGAGGGTAATTAATGAATCATATTCTTGTTTTGCCAGAAGAATTTGAAACCAAGTTAAATGAAGCACATACCGATAATGATATTCATGCAAAGTGGCTTCAAATTGGTGTTGATACAGTTCAAGATATGGTAAATAGAGTTATGTCTGAAATGAACGAAAGATTTCCTAAGTTGAATATTGCCACTTATAGGACAGATAATAAAGATAATATAAAAGAGGCTATTGGAAATAGAGGAAGTAATTCTATATATACTGGATATTTTGAAACTGAAGAAGGTAATATTGATGGTCTATTCTTTTATATTCCACCTTCACTTAACTCAGGGAATGATTTTCTAACCAGACAAGTTATGCCTAGTTTGCTAGGGATTTATGAAGGTATATCCCAGGATATGGTTGATTTACATTTTAATAATAGGCCAGTATATATTGTAAATATAAATGAGACAAATAGATCCGAACAGAGAGCAGTAAAAGTAAGTTTTATATGTGCTGAATTGCTTGGATTTAAATATCTGGATATATTTGGCCGGGAGTTTCATGATGTTATAATGAGCCTTTATGAGGAAGGTGATGATAAATTTCAAATATCTTCTTTAATTGATTTTAATCGGTTATTCGAAACGAATGGTAATAATGAACTGTTTGTGGTCAATGACGATGAGAAAGTATTGCAGCTACTTTCAACTAAAATTATCACGTCAACAAATCCATCTGCCGAAATGTATAGATATCTTTTGAAAGTATTACCGGCAATTTATATGGCTATTGATGCAGGGTATCAAGTTAATATTGATGATTTTGATAATGTACACTTTAGTATGTTTGATGTCATTAGAACCTATATTTCAAAAATTTAACACAAAAATCGGGAGGTAAAAAATGCAGATAATTTATTATGGTGCTCCAGGCACAGGGAAAAGTTATAGTGTAGACGAACTGGTTAAAGCATCTGGTGTTGGTGATGACAGAATTTTCAGAACTACGTTTCATCCAGAGTATACATATAATGACTTCGTTGGACAATTGCTACCTAAAGTCGAGAGAACTGCTAGTGGTACCACTAATATCAGCTATGAATTTACAAAAGGAGTATTTACTAGATCCTTAGAAAAAGCATACGAAAATACTGCAAAAGAGGTGTTTTTAATAATTGAAGAAATGTCGAGAGGAGACTGCGCAGCTATTTTTGGAGATATTTTTCAATTATTGGATAGGGAATCTCAAGGTGTTGATAAAGGCTATAGTAAATACTTTATTAATAACGACATCATTGCTAAAGACATAATAGCAATCACTGATGATAAGATAAAGTTACCACCCAAATTAAATATTTTAGGAACCGTTAATACGAGTGATCAGAATGTATTTGTAATGGATACAGCTTTTAAAAGAAGGTTTGAATGGCATTATATAAGTACTAAACCAGAACCCGTAGGCGGCCCATATAAAAATAATATTGACATCGACGTTGTTTTAGATAATTCAGGCACAAAAAAATCTGTTAACTGGATTGATATCTACGGTGTTTTAAATAAGTTCATTTCAGATTCACGATTTTTAGGACTTGGCGAAGATAAGCAATTGGGCCAGTTCTTTATAGAGTTTAAAATTGGTGGCACACCAAGTGAGCATAAAAACCAAATTAAGAACAAACTATTAAATTATTTATGGAGTGATATTCATAAATCAAGTTATAGTACTGAAATTAGATTGTTTGATTCATCAGTTACAAGTTTTTCTGAACTGTATGATGCTTATGAAGATGATAAAAAGGTTTTTAGCGATAAGTTTTTAGAATGTATAAACCTGTGGCTAGGAGGCAGTTTATAATTTCTTGATGAATAGAGGTGGTGCTAATCTAATGAAATTTTATTATGGACAAGATTATTGTAACGTTAATGGTATAGATTTATCACCTTTTGGTCTTGAAAAAGGTGATATAAAATATTTAAAATCTCTTAATAAAGAAGTGTTTGATTTTGTTGGGTTTGTTTTAGATGAAAGTAATATATTATCTGTTTTCCCAAAACATTTTTACAGTGATTTAGAGTTAGAAGATTTGAATCGTAACAAAAAGGCAAATTTAGGAGATATCACATTATTATTTGATGTGATTGTAAAATATACAAAAGAAGTATCTACTACCGCCAAAGCGACTAAGCATATCGGAGAAAAACCTGAATTTGTATCTGATTACCCTTTCGCCACATTTTTTGAAATATATAGATATTTTCGTCAGTATGGTATTTATAGTGAAAACAATTTTGAAGTTAAACCTAATGCAAACGGATCAGTTGCATGGAAAAAAACTATTCAAAAGGCACAGGTTATAGTTAGCAATGGCAATTTGATTTTCTCTCCCCTTTATAGACATAAAAAAAGACAACAGAATGTTTTCCTTAGTGAATGCATGGTATTTGTTATAGATCATACGATTAATAGTTTTCCATATTTTATTCGGTTACCAAAAACCGGTTATAAAATAAGTTCATTTGACTTTATCAAACATCGAGAATATACATTGCAACAATTACGACAAATTAATAGTAGAACTTTTAAAGATACCCAAAAAAAATTGATAGCACACTTAATTAATTTTTTTGAACAATATAAGAAATCTCCCAAAGGCGGCGATATTCATATCAAGATTAATTATTTTGATAAAATATGGGAGCAAATGGTTTCAAAGTACTTAAATAGATATTTTAGATGTGTAGACGAAGTTTCCGATACTATCATATTTGATAAAAGCTTAGTAGCATCGCGCTGGAGATTTAAAGCTAAAGAGTTTTCCATCGATGATTCTCCACACCAGTTTAAAATACGATTAGATCATCATGCAAAACAAGAGGATTCAATTTATATTTTTGATTCAAAGTATTATTATAACGTCTCGGATTTAAATTATAAGCAATTTTCATATAATGAGATACTTAGAGGGGGGATTCCGAAGAGTACTAATATATATAGCGCCTTAATACTACCAAGCAATTCTACCTTTTCAAATCTGCACTTTTTATTATCTCCTAGTTATTTAGGCGACCGAAGAACAGGAACTAAAATTATTGAACAGTATCTTAATATAAAGGAAGTAATGGAAAACTATATATCAGATTAATTGTTGATGAGGAGGGAGAGTGCCTTGGCGGGTAATCGTTCATTAAAAGATTATGTGGCAGAAAGATTTTATAATGAGATTTTTTCCACTGTACAAACCTATGCAACGGATAATTGTGAAGAATTAGACCTACGGTTATATAGAGTACGAAATATTGGCAGTATAGAATTGTCAGATGTGGAAATCAAGTTTGTATCAGTTAATGACTTACCGGACATGAAAATAGAATTTGATATTGCTGTCGAAGCTGATTTTGAAGTTCGGGAATCAGATCATCATTATGATGAATCGGAAAATTGCCGGCAATGGTTTATGCTGGAATGCTCAGGAGATTTATATTGCAATTTGGATGATTTTTCAATCTCTTGTATAACTGAGTATACTAGCAAAAATAAGCAGCCAAAACCTATGTCGGACTCTCTTGTCCCTATCATTCATAAGGAGGAACTCGAATCTGTTGCTACAGACTTTCTTAGAAGATATTACCCTGAAACGTTAAAAAAAGCGATGGCAGTTGAGCCACATGTGTTGGCAGATAAGATGGGCCTTACAGTAGAAATACGAGAGATTACAAAAGATTTCTCGATTTTTGGACAGATATACTTTCACGACTGTGATGCAGAATTTTATGATGCAGACATTGATGGAATGGTACAAGCCCGTTTGAATGCAGGTACAATAATTGTGGACCCAAAAGCTTACTTTCTGCGCAACCTAGGATCAGTCAATAATACTATTGTGCACGAGTGTGTTCATTGGGATCAACATAGAAAAGCATTTGAATTGGAGCGGTTATACAACAGCAGTGCCACACGAATCAAGTGTCAGGTAATTGGTGGTATAAAAGACAATACCAGAGATGCAACTGACTGGATGGAATGGCAGGCGAACGCTCTGGCCCCAAAGATACAAATGCCACTAGCCATGTTTAAAACCCAAGCGTTCAAATTTAT
>CAZAZI010000103.1:0-6451 GCA_964489575.1 uncultured Oscillospiraceae bacterium
GCCATCGGCCGCGCCATCGTGCGGGATCCGCAGGTGTTTTTGATGGATGAGCCCCTTTCCAACCTGGACGCCAAGCTGCGCAACCAGATGCGCGCCGAGATCATCAAGCTGCGCCAGCGCATCGATACCACCTTCATCTACGTGACCCACGACCAGACCGAGGCCATGACGCTGGGCGACCGCATCGTCATCATGAAGGATGGCTTCATCCAGCAAATCGGCACCCCCCAGGAGGCCTTTGACCACCCTGAAAACCTCTTCGTGGCGGGCTTCATCGGCACCCCCCAGATGAACTTCTTCGACGCGGAGCTCATGCGCAGCGGGGATGATTATTATGTGCGCCTGGGCGGGGCGGATTTCGGCCTTTGCGAAGAAAAGCAGGCAGCGCTGCGCAAAAACAACGTAGCGCCCCAGGCCGTGACCATGGGCGTGCGGCCCGAGCACATCATGCTCTGCGCGCCTTCCGCACCGGAGAGCCACATCAAGGCCGAGGTGGATGTATCCGAGATGATGGGCAGCTCCATCCACCTGCACGTGCGCGCGCTGGAGCAGGATGTGGTGATCGTGCTGGCTACGGTGGATCTCCCTGCCGAGCACCGCGGCGGCTACCGCCTGCACGACGAGGTCAATTTCACCTTTGGCGGCAACGTGGTGCACCTTTTCAGCAAGGAGACGGAGCAGGCGCTGCTGTAAGAGCCGGGTCTTGCCGAAAACGATGAATTTAGGGCGAAGCGCTGGGCGCTTCGCCCTTATGCTGCCCTATGCGATCATTAAAAAACGATCCGCCGCGCGCGCCGCGGGTTTTATTTGCCGCAAAGGCTACACCGGGGCTGGGAATTTGGCGATATATAGGGTAAAATGGTATAAATAGACACGATGCATCCGGCGCGCGTTATATGTAAGCCCGGCGGGAAGGGGTTCTTATGAAAAAGCAAGTCCTGTTTTCTTTGATCTTGGCTGCGGCCCTGCTGCTGGTTCCCGCAGGGGCCTTAGCGGATGCCGCGACGCCCAAGGGCAGCGGCAATGCGCTTGATTCCAACGGCGCGGAGGCCTTCGTTATAACCACCAAGGATAAACTGGATTCCACAGCCATGCACGCCACCCTGACGGACTTTACGCAAGGGGCCGCTTCCGCCACCGCCACCGTGGCCAGTTGGAGGGGAGCGGATGGAAAGTGCTATTTCGTCTATTTATCGAACGATACCGCGCTCACCCTAAGCGGGAGCACAACGGCGAACCTTTCCGGCAACGTTAACATCGGAAACCTGACCATCGGCGCGGGCGCCGGGCTGATCGTGCCCGCAAGCACGGCTGCCGATAAAAACAGCCTTACCGCCGAAACCACAGTGATCGTCAAAGATGGCGGCACGCTGACCAACAACGGCACGGTCACGGCGAAGAGCGGCATCAGCACGACAGGCAGCAAGAGCACCATCAGCAACGGCAGCGGTTCCGAGATGGCCGCGGATGTAACGATTGGCGCCGAGGGCAGGCTGACCAATGCGGGCAGCATTGCGGGCGGCCTCACCAACCAGGGCAATGCGGACCTGGATGGCGGCACGGTGAGCGGCTCTATCGATAACAGCGGCGACGTGGTGGGTACAAAACCCTTGACCATCAGCGCGGGGCAAACGCTCACCATCACGGGCACAGGCTATGTAAGCCCCAGCATCGTTAACGATGGCGGTGAGGTTACCCTAAAAGATGAAGCCCTGGTGCGCGGCACCGTGGCCAACACGGGCGCGGGCACGCTGCATGTGGAAGGCGGCGAGGTGTACGGAAAGGTTACCAACAATTCCGGCGCCACGGTAAACGTTAGCGGCGGCACGCTCAATAATGTGACGAACAGCGGCGCGCTGGCGGTATCCGCCGGGCAGATAGACGGCAATGTAAGCAACGCGACGGGCGGCGAGCTGACCTTGAGCGGCACCGGCGCCATCAATAAATCGCTGGATAACGCGGGCGCGTTCACCATGACCGGCGGCGCCCTGGCCGGTTCGCTGGATAACGGTGGCACGGCCGCCATTTCCGGCGGCACGGTGAACGCGGGCATAAACAACGAAAGCAGCATGACCCTTTCCGGCGTTAAGGTAAATGGCGACTTGGCCAATACCGGCGCGCTTACCCTGGGAGACGGGGTGACATTGGCGGGCGATGTGGTGGAGAACGGCGAGGACGGGACGATCTCCGGCTCGGCGCTGACGATAGACTCCGGCACGAGCATGTTCAACGAGGGCATCGTGAGCGCGAAAGCGGTCACCGTCAACGGCGCGCTGGAAAATGAGAAGGGCGGCGCCATCACCCAAGATTCTACCCTTACCAACAACGGCAAGCTGACCAACGCGGGCATCATCGCCAGCTCGGCCCTGACCAACACCGGCACCCTGACCAACCAGGGCAAGGGCGAGATATCCAGCGCCAGCGTGACCAACAGCGGCACGCTCACCAACGCCAAGGATGGCCGCATCGCCAACAAAGACGCCACCGTGACCAATACGGGCGCCCTTACCAACAGCGGCACCATCACCGCTAAGGTAACCAACGAGAAGAGCGGCACGCTCACCAACAAGAGTGTCATCACCGGCGCTATCACCAACAATGGCGGCGCCGTGACCAATACCGAAAGCGGCTCCATGTCCGGCTCTATCACCAACGGCGAAGGCGGAACCGTTAACAACGGCGGCTCCATCTCCGGCGATGTGGACAATAAAGGCACCATCAAAAACACCACGGATACGGCCTCGGTCAGCGGCAAGGTGACGGGCAACGAGGTGGAATCCACAGCCGCCGCCAAAACCATCACCGCCACCAACTCGGAAAAGACCGTTACCCTTTCGGATATGCCTGCGGGTTCTACGCTGACCACGGCCAAGCTCGAAGAGAGCAGCGACGCCTACAAGGCCCTCAAATCCGCCGCCAAGGACGCCAAGGTCATCTGCGCCTACGACATCACCTGCAACAAGACCTTTACTGGCACAAAAACGCTCACCTTCATCCTCGGCAAGGACTATGCCGGCAAGACCATCACCGCCCTGCACTACATCAACGGCATCGTTGATACCTACAAGGGCAAGGCGGATTCCAGCGGCAATTTCAGCATGCCCGTTACGTCCCTGAGCCCCTTTATGCTGGTCGAAGGCGCAGTCAGCGGCAGCGGCAGCGGCGGCAGCGGCTCCAAACCCGTAAAAACGGGCGATGCGGCGGATATCGGCCCCGGCTTGGCCTTGATCCTGCTGGCCGCGGGGGTCTATATCTGGCGCAAGCGGATGGCATAAGGCCCACAAAAGCATGGAATGCTGAAAAAACAGGGCGTCCTGCGTGCGCCCTGTTGACATGTGGGGAATATAAATGTAAAATATGCATAATATAATCTATTGAAAGGATTCCCAATGGAAGATACGGACGGCGACGAAAGTCCAAGTAACGCTATAGAGCGCCAGCGCGCATACTGGTATCGGGCATGACCTATGCCCCCTTGGCGGGGGTAAGTAGGGTATGCCCTTTTGCATGCCGAAAATGAATGATTGGATCCCTATGGTTGGGGGTATCCCGCAGGAACATAAAGGAGAGATTTTTTTGAATTCCATTCCCAGACAACTGCTTTTGCAAGCGGTTTTGATATTGCTAAACGCCTTTTTCGCGGCTTCGGAGATCGCCGTGCTTTCCCTAAGCCCCAATAAGCTGCGGCGCATGGCGGAGGAGGGCAATAAGAGCGCGCCCCGGCTTTTGAAGCTGGTGGAAGAGCCGGCGGGCTTCCTTTCCACCATACAGATCGGCATCACCATGGCGGGCTATTTGGGCAGCGCCTTTGCGGCGGAGAACTTTTCCGATTATATCGTGGCCTGGATCTACAACGGCCTCAAGTTCCAAAGCGTCAGCCCCGCCGCTCTCAATTCCATCTCCATCGTGCTCATCACCATCATCCTGGGGTATTTCACCCTGGTGCTGGGCGAGCTTGTGCCCAAGCGCATCGCCATGCAAAAGCCCATGGAGGTGGCCAAGGTAACCTCCGTGCTGGTAGGGGGCATTTTGGTGGTAATGAAGCCGGTGATCCGTTTCCTCAGCGCCAGCACCAACCTGGTGCTGCGTTTGTTTGGCCTGAAAACCGAGGCCGAGGACGAAACGGTTTCCGAGGACGAGATCCGCATGATGGTGGACTTGGGCGAGGAGCGCGGCGCGATCGACACGGATGAAAAGGAATGGATACAAAACGTATTCGAATTCAACGACGTATCCGTTTACGACGCCATGACCCGCGCCACGGATGTGGAGGCCATCTCTTTGGAGGATACCAAAGAGGAAATCCTCACCCGCATCCGTGAAACCGGCCTTTCCCGCTTCCCCGTTTACGATGAGGATATCAACGACATCGTGGGCATCCTGAACTCCCGCGATTTCCTGCTGGCCGTGGGCGAAGGGAAGCCCAGCGATACGGCAAGCCTCATGCGCTCGCCCTACTTCGTGCCCGAATCCATCCGCGCGGATCAGCTTTTCAAGGATATGCAGCGCAACAAGATTCATATCGCGGTGGTCATCGGCGAATATGGCGAGCTGGCGGGCATCGTCACGATCGAGGATTTGCTCGAGCAGATCGTGGGCAATATCTACGACGAATTCGACCCGGAGGAACCGGAGGATATCCAGCAGATCAGCGACAACCTGTGGCGCGTCTCCGGCGGTACCCGGGTAGAAGATTTGGCCGAAGCACTCGATATGGATATCCCTGAAGACGAGGATTACGACACCGTGGGCGGCATGGTCTTCAGCTGCCTGCACACCATCCCCCAGGATGGCAATACGCTGGAGGTGGAGGTCAACGGCCTGCGCATCTACGTAAAGCGCATCGAGGAGCGGCGGGTAGAAGAGGCGCTGGTAGAAAAGCTGGCCCAATGCAAGCGCGAGGAAGAGGGAAAAGAAGAGGCGTAGAATCTGCGGAAATGCAAGAAGGGACGTGCAATTTCCAGCGCGCCCCTCTTTATTTGCGGGCGGTTCAGGCGCCCCGTATCTCCTTCTGCGCCTTTTTGGTGAGCTTGGAAAGGGTTTGCTCATAGGCGTGGCAGCACATGGAAAAGACCAGGTCTTTGGGAAGCCCGGCATCAAGGTATACGGTGTTCCAGTTGCGCTTGTCGCTATAAAAGCCGGGCACGATATCCGCATACTGGCCCCGGTACAGCTCGGCCAGCAGCGGGTCGCACTTGAGGACCAGCATGGTGCGGCCGCCATAGGGGCCGTATTGCAGGCCCGGTGTGCATTGCGCGGCGAAGAGCTTGCCCCCCACCTGATAGCGCAGCCATTGCCACTCCACCTTGAAATCCTTTTGTACGCCCGGCATAGCCAGCAAATAAGCGTCCAACTCCGGATAGTGCAGGTCGGCCAAGGCCGGGCCGTTGGGCTTATAAAGCACATGGCGGGGCAAGCCGCCGTATTTTTTTACCGTTACGGTCAGCATATAACCTAAATCCAGCAAATTGGTAAGGCTGTAGCTGTTATCCGGGTGGGCCGTGCAGAACAAATGCCGGTAGCCCAGCGCCGCCATTTCCTTTTCCCCTTCGATGAGCAGCTTGGCCTGCAGTTTGTGGCCGCGGTAGGCGGGGCGCACCGCTACAGAATCCATGTGCGCCGCTCTGGGCAGCTCCGCCGGCCAAAGGCCCGCGTCCCGGCCGAGATTCTCCTCGGCTAGGCCGGGGAAGTGCGCCTGGAACAGACCGGCAATGCTCCCATCCGGCGCTTGCGCAAGCAGGATGAAGCCGTCCCCCTCGATCTGTGCCGCCAGAAAGGCCTCGTCCGCGGGTACGAACCACGCCGGCTGCCGCAAGGCCGCAATGGTTTCCTCCATCACCAGCACCAGGCCGGGCAGGTCGCTTAGGCCGGCTTTTCGTATCGCAAAGTCCATGCTTGCCTCCTTTTGGATCGCGTGCTTGCCTTCCTATAAATCCTTGCTTTCAGTATAACGGTTCCTGCCATGCAGCGCAATGCGCGCCAGGGTGGGAGCGGGGACTTTTTAACGGGAACAGCGGGGTTCGCCTTCCGGGATTATGACCGCCCCAGCAGGTCGGTGATGCTCACTTTCAGCGCGCCGGCCAGGAAAGCAAGCTCATAATCGGCCACAACCCGATCCCCGGTTTCAATGCGGCTGATCGCTTTTTGCGTAAGGCCAAGGCCGGATAACTGGATCCTGGCGGCAAGCTGCTCCTGCGAGAGTCCCAGCCGCTCCCGGGCCGCCTTTATGTGCAGCCCGGCAATGTTGCACCTGCCGTCCGGTCTGTATATCTTCACGGTTCCACCCCCTTTTGTATACTTAAAGGCTACCAACGCCGTATTGACAGTAATACGCAGCCCGTGCTAGGATTATCCTAATGATAACTAGAAACAAAAAAGGCGCGCGAAGTGGCGCGTGGGATAGGGCTGCCGCCCCTTTTTTGATTGTAATGCGCTGGAAATACTCAGACTT
>CAZAZI010000104.1:0-6439 GCA_964489575.1 uncultured Oscillospiraceae bacterium
ATATCATGGCGGATCGTGTTTTGATCATCGGGGAGGATGAAGCCCTTGTATCTTCCGACGCAACGCGCGAGCAAAAGCAAGCCGCGCTGGATCAGGCGGCTTCAGGCATCGAGTTTATGTGGCTGGGCCTGTATGCACAGGATGGCAAGCTATACACCGGCAACCAAGGCTGCCCGGCGGACATTTCCGGCGGACAGTTTTTTCAGATGATCCAGGAGACGCAAAACCTCGTTATTGGCGATACCTCCGCCGCGGAAAACGGTCTTGAGGTGGCGGTGGGCACACCTGTCGTTGCCGGGGAGAATCTTACATACTATCTTGTGGGAAGCTACAAATACGATATGCTCGATGATGTGATAAGCAGCATCCACATCGGATATAGCGGCCATGCCCTTATCATAAACCAGAGCGGGCAGATCGTAGCCCATCAGAACACGGAGCTTATCAAAAGCGGGCAAAACGTTTACACATACTATAAAGACGATGCACAGCTTTTGGAGCAATTCGACATCATGAGAACCGGCGCCCTGGGGGCGACTTCCGTTTCTGTCGGCGGCAAGGATACGCTGGTGGCGTATGCTCCCGTGCTTGGCGCCAATTGGTACCTGGCCATCTTGACGCCCAAATCGGATTTTACCGGCATCGTAAACAACGCGATTATGGTTAACGGAGCGGTTATGGTTACGTTGATCCTGGCCACGGTGTTGTTCATCGCCCGTTTTGCCGGCAAGATATCCGCATCGCTGGGCGGTGTGACCGGGCGGATACAAAAGCTTGCCGAAGGAGACTTGGCCAGCCCTGTTGACGTCGTTACCACCAAGGATGAGGCGCAGACCCTTTCCGTATCCTTGCGAGAGACGATCCATGCTGTGAACGGTTATATCTCGGAATTGCAGCATGCGCTCAAGCAGCTTTCCATGGGCAATCTGGATGTGGGAATCGAAAGCGAATTTGCGGGGGATTTCGTGGTGATGAAGGAGTCCCTTGTAAGCATCATAGATTTCTTGAATAAGCTTTTGAGCGATCTGCAGCGCTCGGCGGCGATGCTCAACCAAGCGGCCCAAAGCGTATCCATCAGCGCGCGTTCCATGAACGCATCCTCGGAACACCAATCGCTGTCCGTGGAAAATCTGGCGTCTGTTACGGCCTCCATCTCCCAGGATATCGGCGTGGTGGACGAGCATGCGCGCACTGCGCGGGCGCTTATGAATGCGTCCATGCAAAAGCTGGAAAAGGGCGCAAAGCAGATGGATAGTACCCTGCAATCCATGGAAAACATCAACAATAACGCGGTAGAGATAACCAAGATAGCGAAATTCCTGGAAGAGATCGCCTTTCAGACGAATCTTCTGGCGCTTAACGCCGGCGTTGAAGCCGCCCGGGCCGGCTCCGCAGGGAGGGGGTTCTCGGTTGTCGCCAGCGAAATACGAAACCTTGCCGAAATGAGCGCCGAGTCCTCCAAACGCACGGCGAACATGATCCGCAACTCCCAGCAGGCAATCACGGAGGGATCGGAGCATGCGAACCTTACCGCGCATTCCCTCAAGGAGCTGGCGGAGATAACCAGGCAAACCCTGGACATTACGGAGGATCTGGCCAGGCTGGTGAGCAATGAAAAATCCGCACTGGAGAATGCTTCTACGGATATAATCAATATTTCGGAGCTTGCCCAAAGGAACCTCGACGCCAGCCACGAAGTCGCCTCCCTCAGCGGCGATTTAGCCGAACAGGCCCAGAGCCTTGAAGAGATGTCGGAGCGCTTCCGGCTGCGGGAGAATACCCGGGAGGAGGGAATGTAATGCATATGAAGAAGTTTATTCCGGGGCTCTGCCTGGCAATCGTTCTTCTGTTGGCCGTAAGCGGCTGTAAAGCGCAAAAGAGCGGCCTGGTAGATGGCTACTATACGGCGGAGATGTCCGCTTTCAGCCACGGCTGGAAGGAGTTCGTTTCCATTCGTATAAGCGACGGCAAGATCGTTACGGTGGAGTATAACGCGAAAAGCCCCAGTGGGTTTATTAAATCGTGGGATATTCAATATATGCGCAACATGAACGGCGTAACGGGAACCTATCCCAACCGCTATACACGCGCCTATGCAGCCAGCCTTTTGGAAGCGCAAAGCGTGGAGGGGATCGATGCGGTAAGCGGCGCCACCAGCTCCGGCGGGAATTTCGAGCAGATGGTTGCCCTGCTCCTTGACAAGGCAAAGGCCGGAGATACCACCGTGGGCATCGTGGAGCTAACAGAATAGACCTCGCACAAATATTACTCGCACAAATATAATAAGATGCATCCATAATAGCAAAGGCGCCGCCCAAGTTTTAAGGGCGGCGCTTGTGTAATGTAAACACCGGCTTCCTAATAATTCAGCCGCCTTGTCCATTTCAATGCCTCAAGATAAAGGTTTGTATATGTATTGATCCCGATCTTGCTCAGTGGATATTGATCGGCGACCTTATCGCATTCGCCGGACTCACAGGCGATAACGCAGTTTAGCAGCCTGCGGTAATCGTTGTCTTCGCCTACCAGCGCCTGCTTTACCTGATCCAGAAGCGGCAGCCCCGTTACGACCTGTTCCATGGGCTTATTGAGCAATACATCCAAGAAAGAGAACGTTCCGGTAAAGAAATAGCTTACTTTTTCGTCATGCAGGCCAAGGGCTTTGGCCGATAGCTCCATCACCTTTCCCCTTATCATGGAGAGCTTAATCATTTCGGCATTCTCCACGTTCTGCATATCTTTGAGCATCATCAGAGAGAGCCATTGATACAACTCTTCCATCCCAATATACGCTAAAGCATGCCGGATGGTTTTTATCTGGTTTAGAGCGCCGTAATAGACCGAGTTGGCGAGATTTAGTAGTTTTAGGGAAAGCCCAAGATCCCCTTCGATGATTTTGGAGATGGCCTGGTAGCTGGGTTCGGCTTGATACAATTCTTCCAGTATGCTAAAAATATTGCTGTTGAGCGCGCTGATCTCCTTTGCGTTAAAAACAACAGGCTTACTGAAAAAGTAACCCTGAAAGAAATGATATCCCAATTTCGAGGCCATTTTAAAATCTTCGCGCGTCTCTATCTTTTCTGCGAGAAACTTTTTATTTGAGCCGTGGGTTCTGATTAAAGCGCGCTGTGCGCTGATGCTAACGGCCGGGTATTCCACTTTGATGATATCAGCCAATTCGATGAGGGGAACGAGATCCTCTGAATATATGAAATCATCCAGTGCAATGGTATATCCCATATCGTGCAGCTTTTTGCAGGCTTCTACGGTGTCGGGCGTGACAGCATCGCGCTCGAGCACTTCGATCACAACGTCTTTGCGGGGGAGGAGGAAAGGGACATTGCTATTGAGGAGATCCTTAGAAAAATTGATAAATGCCAGCGTTCCATCCGTGATGTCCTTTAGGCCCATGACCAGAACTGAATTGATGAGCAGTTCCGCCGTTGCCTGATCATCATTGATGCCCGGAAAAAAATTCTGCTTATTTTGACGATACAGCAACTCATAGCCGTACAGGTTCAGGCGCCTGCCGAAAATTGGTTGCCGGGCAATAAAAACTTCCATGATTCACCCCCCCAGTGTTTCGCCGTGATAGAAGGCGCTTATAATTTAGAGGTTGCTTCCGCCAGGATTTTATGGGAGATATCGTGCATGTTCGGATATAGGTTTGTTGGAACAGCTTCCGGCCCCAACGCGATGCAAACCTCATACCTGGCACACAACAGATAATCACCCAAGCAGTATTTCTGCTTGAATATAGAGCCGACCCCATGATCCATGGGCATCCTGTCATTAAAAAGAGGGCATAGTTTCAGGAATTCACAACGCATGGCTAGTTCGTCCCATCTAAAGCGAATTTTAAGGAAGGGGAATCGAACCCCCGCGCCTGGAAACTGCCAATTTGGCGCACCTTGCCGTCATGGCCAGTCGCCGCGGAACCACTGCGGCTTAAACTTGCTGGTTGAATATAAAAACAGAATAAGAACCCTTAAGCATATTATGCCGAAACAGGCAAACCTTCCATGAAGATTCGGGGATTAAGCTGATTTTGGGAGTATTCTGCTTCTATTTACAATTATACAATAGAAACTATTCTTGATCAATAGATATATTATAAAGAAAGAATACCCTTTGTGTGCATAAGCTGCTTATATCGTCATCCTTATTATAGCATGACCATTCAAGCAAAAAAAGCCCGTAATTGCCGAATAAAGAGCAATTACAGGCTTTTTCGGCATGGTGGGGAAAAGGGCGGCTGGCCTACTGTAGTTGTTGCATCACGTATAATAGCCGCTGCTGTTGCTCGGGCGTAAGCATAGGGGATAGGCGCTGGGCTACGTTGGCCAGTTCATTGGGGTCGATGGCCCCCATTTGCCGGGCCTGGCGCAGATCGTCCATCAGCTCCGTTTCGCTTTTGCCGCCGTACTGGTTCATGATGTTTTGGATCTCGTTGATTTGGCCGGGATCCGCGTTTTGCACGGCTTGATTCATGGCATCCGTATTGGGCAGGTGTTTTTTGGTGCTTTTACTGCCCTGCAACGTTCTTTTCATGTGATCACCTCGCTTTATTACTATGCGGCCTTTTGCCCCGGGGTTCACAAGAAGGTCAAGGCGCATATCTTGAAATAGGAGAGATTTACAAGGAGGAGAAAACATGCAGCGCATCGCACCCAATACGATACCCCCCAGGGGCGGCAGCGGCGGCAGGCAGGGCGGCGCGGGAGGGCTGGGAGAATCCCCCGCCTACCGCATGGCCAGCCGTATCCGCGCCGAGCAGGGGCCGGAGCGCGCCGCGCAATACCTACGAGCTATGGAGCCCTTCCTCGCTCCGGCGGAGCGCAGCCATATCGCGCAGCAGTTGGGCCTGCGCGTGCCTGCCCCGCCGCCGCCGGCCCAGCCCCCTCCGCCCGCCGTTTCCAGCCAGCCGGCCTTCGGCGGCCTGCCGGGCTTTGATGGCGGCGCTATGCCCAATATGGGCAATATGGGCCCCCTGGGCAACATCGGCAACATCATGCAGATGATGCAGCTCTTTCAGGGGCTTTCCGGCGGCGGCGCGGGCGGCAATCCGGCCGGTGGCCTTGGTGGCGGCAATCCCATGCAGCTGGCCCAAATGCTGGGTTCTTTGATGGGCGGCAAGAAGAATTAGCGGGCAATAAAGAGAAGTTTCATCCTGCGATTCCAAATACATATGATTGTCATAACCGTTTGGTATATGTATACTGATACAAGGAACTTGGTCGCGGCGCGGGCCGCGGCCGCAGAAAGGTGAACGGCTATGACACAACGCGTATATGAAAACATCCCGGTGGTGGCTCTGCGGGGGCTGGTCGTGCTGCCCGGAGAACTGCTGCATTTTGACGCCGGGCGGGATAAGAGCGTGAGCGCGCTCAACGAAGCCCTGCGGCGGGATGATATGGTCTTTTTGAGCGCCCAGCATGACGCCCGCAAGGCGGATATCACCACGGAGGATATCTTCGAGGTGGGAATGCTCTGCGAGCTAAGGCAGATGCTCAGCCTGCCCGGGGATAGTACCCGGGTATTCGTAGAGGGCGTATGCCGGGCCGTGGCCGTATCCATTAGCGACGGGGAATATATGGTGGCGGATATTGCCTGCCTCGAGGATGCGCCCTACGACAAGGCCGTGGCGGAGGCCCTGCGCAGGCGGCTGGGGCGAGACCTGGCCGAATATGCCTCCCTCAGCCCCCGCATGAATTCCGACGCGCTGGCCACCATAGAGAGCAAGGCGGATCCCGGCGTTTATGCGGACGCCGTGGCCAACGCCGTGATGCAGAAAGCTGGGGATCGGCAACCCTTTTTGGAGGAAGTGGATCCGGTGCGGCGGCTCAAAATGGCCCTGCGCCACCTAAAGGGCGAGATCGAGATCCTGCGGGCGGATCGGCGTATCGCCAAGGAAGTCCAGGCCCAGGTGGATAAAAACCAAAAGGAATACTACCTTCGGGAGCAGATCAAGGCCATCCGTAAGGAACTGGGGGATACCCAGTCTTCCGAGGCGGACGCCATGCGGGAGCGCTTGGCCGATAAGGATATGCCGGAGGATGCGCGCGAAAAGGTAGGCCGCGAGATCGACCGCTTTGCCGACCTGCCCGCGGGCAGCCACGAGCAGCCGCCCATACGCAACTACATCGAATGCATGCTGGACTTGCCCTGGCGCGAGCAGAGCGAGGATAATACCAGCCTCTCCCACGCGCGGGAGGTTTTGGAGGCGGATCATTACGGCCTGCCCAAGGTTAAGCAGCGTATTTTAGAGTACCTGGCCGTAGCCAATCTCACCGGCAGGCTCAACGGGCAGGTCATCTGCTTCGTGGGCCCCCCGGGTGTGGGCAAAACCTCCGTGAGCGAATCCATCGCCCGCGCTTTGGGCCGTAAGTTCGTGCGCATGAGCCTGGGCGGCATTCGCGACGAGGCGGAGATACGCGGC
>CAZAZI010000105.1:0-6414 GCA_964489575.1 uncultured Oscillospiraceae bacterium
AAAACATATGTGGCCGCAGAGCGAGCAGGATGAGCAACTCTCCTTTTTGTAGGGCCGGCTTACAAAAGTGCCGCTATCTGCTTGACAGCTTTTTTATCCAATATGCCGCCCGAAAGAGCCCGCTGGATGAAGCTTTCGATATTCCGCCACCCGGATGGTATGCACCCCGAAGGACAGGATGCCGAACAGCTTGAAGCGGAAGGCAAAAGCCTCGCCCGCCTGCCAAAGCAAGTCATCATTTCCGTCCACGGGGCAAAGGCGGCATAGGGCGCGGCGATATATTGCAGCGTTTTGAGGGTTTTTAAGCGAGTAAAAACACCGTTTTTGGGCGCGGGGAAGACGGAGGATTTGATAATGGTTCTGCCCTTTGCCATACCCATCTTCTATTGTTAGGCGCGGAAGGTCGGCTTCCGCTTCGCGCCACTTTGCCAATACATCAAAAGAACGATCATAAATGATACCGTTTGCGCGGCAGCAATGCGCATCGGTTGCAATTCATCCGCGCCATAAAGCGTAACAACGTGCAGGATATTGACAATGGTGTTGTTGACGAAATGGTCTGCCATCGGCATCCAGAGGGAACCTGTTATTCTTGTCAGCAAGCAGACTTTGGCCCCGGTCAGCCCGGCTGCGATGACCAGCATCAGGGCGGACATAACCGCCCCGTGGATGCTTATCTCTCCATCGAGCAAGCTGCGCACAGGGGCCGCGATATGCCAAAGGCCAAAGAGGAGGGAGGAGAAAGCAACAGCCTTGACAAAGGAATACCTTGCCTCCAAAAGCCGGATGAACAATCCCCGGAAGACGCCTTCCTCCATAACCACATTAATGATATTTCCAACGATGCAAAAGGCGAAGAATAGAAGGCCCGTTTCCCTGCCTTGGTTGCCGGTGACCGCATAGCTGGTTACATAAACCTGCAAAGACGGGGCCTTGCCCGCCCCCGCTTGGATGGCATATTCCGCTCCATAGGCCAGCGCAAATATACCCGCGCCCAGCAGCAGGCCATAGAGCGCCTTTTCCCATGCCGCCCGGCCGGAGAAGCCTATCTGCGGCCATGTAAATGAAAAATACCGCACAGCCAGCGCCAGCACGAGGATGCCCGCCAGCTTGTGCAGGAACGCCTCTGCGAAAATGCTTTGATCCGTGCGTATGAACATGTATTCAACGGCTCGAAAGAGGAAACATAGCAAATAAATGCCGAGGATGGATTTTACGGGATGCGAAAGGCTGCCTTGCTTCATTCGGTATTCCCCCAACTGGAATGACTTTCTATAGTCGGTTGCTTGTTTTCCCCGGCTCCCTATCTCCTGCATTAAACAAATCTATTATACATGAGCCGCATTGAGGCGGCAAGCTAAAATGGCAGGCGCAAATGCCTAAATCTAGCACCATGCTTTTATGCATCAGGCAAAGGAGCTTTAGAGGCGCTTGCAACATGTATGAATATCAGAATACCGGTATAACTTTCCCTGCGGGGCTACTCCAAATAGCCGATATTTTTGGCAATTATATAAATACATATTATAACCACCTGGCTTATGATTACCGGATCTAGTTAATCAATATGGCTGCTTTTCCGCTTTTGCACCTAACAAGAAGGTATAAGCAGATATTTTATTCATTTTGTCGGATGAAAACTTGAATGTTTTGACGCAGTATGATACGCTTTGTATACTACAGTATAGACTACAGTTCTATATAGTAGAACAGAAAGAGAGGGGTGCTAAGAAAATGAAAAAAACAATTCTCGACTTCAACAACATGGTGAAAAACGGAGAAAAAATCGTTTATCTAACAGCCTACGATTATTTAACGGCTAAGTATGTTGAGCGGGCGGGTATTGACATGATCCTCGTCGGCGATTCCCTGGGAATGGTGCAACTGGGGTATGACACTACCTTTCCTGTAACAATGGATGATATGATACGCCATAGCGCCGCGGTGCGCCGGGGCGCGCCCAATACCTTTATTGTGGGAGACATGCCTTATATGTCTTACCAGGTATCCAATGAAGAAGCTGTGCGCAATGCGGGCCGGTTTATCAAAGAGAGCATGTGCGACTGCATTAAGCTGGAAGGCGCCGGAGAAGATATTTGCAACCGAATCAACGCCATTAACCAGGCGGGCATCCTGGTGATGGGGCACATTGGGTTGACGCCTCAATTCGCAGGCCAGATAGGCGGCTATAAGGCCCAAGGACGCAGCGCGGAGGCCGCAATTAAGCTCATTGAGCAAGCTAAGAAGATCGAGAAAGCCGGCGCGTGCGCCATTCTTGTAGAAGGTGTTCCGGCCATCGTGGGCCGTGAAATCACGAAGCGCGCGGGCATCCCTGTTCTCGGCATTGGCGCCGGTTCCTATACCCACGGCCAGCTTCTGATTTATGCTGACATGGTCGGGTACTATGATGATTTCTGCCCGAAGTTCGTAAAAAAGTACGCTGCGATTGGCGCCGAACTGCAGCGGGCATTCACCGAATACTGTGAGGAAGTTCGATCCGGGGCATTCCCGGTAGATGCCGAGCACGCCTATAAAATCAGCGACGTCGAAGCGACGCGTTTCATGGAATTGCTGGAGGCGGAGAACAACTGAATATGAAGGCTGATATCGAAATCGCACAGGAAACGAGCATGCGCCCCGTTTGCGAAATTGCGGCTTCCCTCGGTATCGACGAAGCGTATGTGGAACTCTATGGAAATTACAAGGCCAAGATCGACTATCGCCTGTTACAGGATATGGCGGAAAAGCCGGACGGCAAGCTGGTGCTGGTAACGGCTATCACCCCAACACCCGCAGGCGAGGGCAAGACCACCACCACCGTGGGCCTGGCGGACGGCCTTAGGAAGATCGGCAAAAAATCCGTCGTAGCCCTGCGTGAGCCCAGCCTCGGCCCGGTGTTCGGCGTCAAGGGCGGCGCGGCGGGCGGCGGCTATGCGCAGGTGGTACCCATGGAGGACATTAACCTGCACTTTACCGGGGACTTCCATGCCATCGGGGCGGCGAACAATCTGTTAGCCGCCATGCTCGACAACCACATCTACCAGGGCAATTGCCTTAATATCGATGCGCGCCGCATCACCTGGCGGCGCGTGGTGGATATGAACGACCGCCAGCTTCGGTGCGTCGTGGACGGCCTGGGCGGCAAGGTCAATGGCATGCCCCGAGAGGACGGGTACGACATCACCGTTGCGTCCGAAATTATGGCGGTACTTTGCCTCTCCAGCGATATCAGGGACCTTAAAGAACGCCTGGCGCGAATCATCGTTGCCTATACATCCAGCGATAAGCCTGTCACCGCAGGCGATCTTAAGGCGCATGGCGCGATGGCGGCGCTCTTGAAGGACGCGTTGAAGCCCAACCTCGTGCAGACGCTGGAGCATACCCCCGCCTTCATCCATGGCGGGCCGTTTGCGAACATCGCCCACGGCTGCAACAGCGTTATGGCCACCCGCATGGCGCTCAAGTTGGGTGATTACGCGGTAACAGAGGCAGGCTTCGGCGCGGATCTGGGGGCGTAAAAATTCCTGGATATCAAATGCCGCACGGCGGGCCTCAAGCCTTCGGCTGTGGTAATTGTAGCATCTGTGCGCGCGCTCAAGCACCACGGTGGCGCCGCCAAGGCGGAGCTGGGGCAGGAGAACCTCGCCGCTCTGGAAAAGGGCCTGCCCAATCTCTTGCAGCACGTGGATAACATCGTGAACGTGTTTGGGCTCCCGGCGGTTGTAGCCATAAACCGTTTTCCTACGGATACCGAAGCGGAGCTTGCGCGAATCGAGCGGGAATGCAAAAAGATGGGCGTGAACGTAGCGTTGTCCGAAGTATGGGGCAAGGGCGGCGAAGGAGGCCGTGCGCTGGCGGAAGAGGTGGTGCGCCTGTGCGAGCAGCCGAATTCCTTCCGATTCTGCTACGACGCGGATTCCTCCATTAAGGAGAAACTTACCGCCATCGCCATCAAGGTATACCATGCGGATGCGATAGAACTGCTGCCTGCGGCGCAGAAACAGCTCAGCCAGCTGGAAAGCCTGGGTTTCGGCTGCCTGCCTGTCTGCATGGCAAAAACGCAGTACAGCTTCTCGGACGACGCGGTGCTGCGGGGCACGCCCCGGGGATTCAAGGTGACGGTGCGCAACCTAAAAGTCTCCTCGGGCGCGGGTTTCATTGTAGCGCTCACCGGCGATATCATGACCATGCCGGGCCTGCCTAGTTCCCCTTCGGCCGAGCGCATTGATGTGGACGATACCGGCAGAATAACGGGTCTGTTCTAGCCGGAGGGAATATGAATTCCCATAGTATACGCTGGGCGCGTTCATTTTCAACCTTTCTTTTTCCATAGCAATCAGCCTGCACCGCAAAATGGCGCGGATTGGCTCAACCATCGCCATCAAAAACCAAAGAAGTCAATTGCCGCACGGAATTGCGTTCTGCTAGGGGATCTCCGGTGTACACGAGAATGAGCCTCGACTCCATTGTCTTGGCTCGTTTTCGTTTGTGTTTTCCTGGAATTATACGACAAACCTTTATTGTTGGTGGTTGAATTTTGCGGAAGATGATAGTATAATACAGTAAAATAATATTCTAATATATAGAACAGCAACGAAAGGGAGATCAAATTGGAAAAGGACCGCGTCATTTATCAGCCCAAGTATCCGGTGCAGACCCTTGAAAAAGCATTGGATATTATTGAGGTTATGTATCAGGAAGGAACCGAGATGGGGATCAGCGAGCTGGATAATAAGCTTAAGCTTGGGAAGAGCACGATCCATAGGATTCTGGACACGCTGATGGCCTACCACTATATTGAAAAAAGCCCCGAAAGGACAAAGTATCGCCTGAGCTGGAAATTCTTTGAGATCGGCCATCATATTCCGCAGCAGAGAAACCTTTCCAACTTGGATATCAATGCGTTGCAGGAGCTATGCGACAAGTACGGCGAAACGGTCAATCTGGGAATCAGAGTTGACGACAGCATTGTAATTATCTCAAGAATTGATCCGAAAACAACGCTTTTTGCCAATATTCCCGTCGGAACCCGCGAGCCGCTGCATGCGACCGCCTTGGGGAAGGTTATGATCTCAGATCTGGGAAGGGAAGAGCTCGTAGAGATATTTGGAGAAAACCCGCTGGAACGCCGCACGCCCCATACCATTTCCACTCTTGACGAGTTGGAAGCGCAGCTGAAGGAGATCAGAGAGCAGGGATACAGCATCGACGACCAGGAGTTCTACCCCGGATTATCCTGTATTGCCATACCGATTTGGAACCATAAGAATGAGATAATAGCGGCCGTAAGCGTAAGCGGCCCTACCATGCGCATGAACTTCAGCAAGATTATGAGCATCAAAACCGATTTGCAGGCAGCAACCGACGAAATGTCCGCGTACTTGGGCTATCAGCCGCAGTAAGGCGGGGCCGGAGGGCTCTTGCCTCCTGACGCCTGACAGGAGGCCCTTTCCAAAAAAACCCATGCAATTTCTAAAAGACAGAATGATGCTCCAATATTAAGAAAAAACTATTGCATTTCTTCTACAATGATATACAATAAATGCAGCTCAAGGATTGACAGTCAAACATGTCGTTCCGATGACTGCTTTTTGAAATAATCGTGAAAAATCTGTCGATAATATCCGCTTAACCCTAAATTGATAGAACGTAGTTTTAATATTAAGAAAAACATAAATTTTACTCTTGAACATTATTACGTGAAATGTGTATCGAGGTTGAAAAGGAAAGGGGGAGAAGTTATACGGATTGCTGGCAGGAAAACGGCGCATAAATATCAAATTTCGTAGAATTCCGTAATTGTTTGGACGTAACGTGATAGCGTTCGCCATCTGATAGAATCTTTTTTCATTGGCTTAATAAATAGGAAGAATCGGCTCCAGATTGCTTTAAAGGTTAGATTGCTCAAGGATTACTGTTGCATATGTTTGGCAGACTCGCTGCCGTACGCTGCGCCCCTGTCCTCGCGGTTTAACCTTTATTTGCATAATACATGAAAACGCGCAACAAAAGCGCAAAGCGCAAAGTATAGGAGGATGTGTAAATGGCAATGCAGAACATGGAGGCGTTTATGGGCGAGAAGATGAATCTTCCGGTAGCGGACAGGCACGACATGCCTGCCTCGGTACATACCTTTGAAGGTGGCGCCCATTACAGAATGGAGATCGCCGGCATAGAAAACGCGGAAAACTTCGAAGTGCTGATTAAAGCGGCGGAGAAAAAGAACCTGCCCATACATAGGGTTATTGGCACGGTGGGCGGCTCCGCCTTACTGGAATTTGAGGAGCTGAAATATTACGCCCAGATTGGTGCGGACAACAAAATTGAAGTGCTGCTCAACCCTGTTCCTACAAGGGCTTGGGATCTGGGAAGGCAGTATATCACGCCCGAAGGATATGTATCGGGTATGCGGAT
>CAZAZI010000106.1:0-6393 GCA_964489575.1 uncultured Oscillospiraceae bacterium
CCGCTCCTTTTGCATGACCTCGGGCTTCTTCTTGGCCATGGCACGTCGCACCAGGTCGCTCCTGCCCCAGGAATAGCCCGCGAGATCACGTACGATCTGCATGACCTGCTCCTGGTAAACCATGCAGCCGTAGGTCTTATCAAGAATGGGCCTGAGGCGCTCATCCGCGTAGGCCACGCTCTTGGGATCGTTCTTGCCCCGGATGTAGCGGGGGATCTGCTCCATGGGGCCGGGCCGGAAAAGGGCGATGCCGGCGATGATATCCTCAAAGCAGCTCGGCTTGAACTGGGTGAGGAACTGCCGCATGCCCGCCGATTCCAGCTGGAAGATGCCGTCCGTATCCCCGCAGGCGATCATTTCGTATACGGCCGGGTCGTCGTTGTCGAGTTTCGTAAGATCAGGCCGCTTCCCGCCGCCCCGTTCGATGAAATCCAGCGTGTCGCGGATCACGGTGAGGGTGCGAAGGCCGAGGAAATCCATTTTCAGCAGGCCCAGCTCCTCGATGGTATCCTTGGGGAACTGGGTGGTGATGGCATCCTCATTGCGCTGGAGGGGCACATATTCCACCGTCGGCTGGGCGCAGATCACCACGCCGGCCGCGTGGGTGGAGGCATGGCGCGGCAGGCCCTCCAGGCGCTTAGAAAGATCGATCAGCTTTTTGATCCGCTCGTCGTTTTCATAAAGTCCGCGCAGCTCGCCGGACATATCCAGTGCCTTATCCAGCGTGATGCCCAGGGCATTGGGCACCAGCTTGGCGATGCGGTCAACCTCCGCATAGGGCATATCCAACGCCCGGCCCACATCGCGTATCACAGCCTTGGCCGCCATGGAGCCAAAGGTGATGATTTGCGCCACATGATCCGCACCGTACTTTTGCACCACGTAATCGATAACCTCCTGCCGCCGTTCGATGCAAAAGTCAATATCAAAATCCGGCATGGAGATGCGTTCCGGGTTGAGAAAGCGTTCAAAAATCAGCTCGTATTTGATGGGGTCCGTATCGGTAATATCCATGGCATAGGCCGCCAGGCTGCCCGCGCCGCTACCCCGGCCCGGCCCCACAAAGATGTCGTTGCGGTGGGCGAAATCTACAAAGTCCCAAACGATGAGGAAATAATCCACAAAGCCCATCTGGATGATCACATCCACCTCGTGATCGAGGCGGGCCACAATATCCGGCCCAGCGCCGGGCATTTTGCGCGCTAACCCTTCGTGGCAGAGCTTGCGCAGGTAAGCGTTGTTATCCATGCCCGCCGGGGCGGTGAAATTCGGCAGATGCTGCTCGCCAAAGGCGATGGAAACATCGCACTTGGCTGCGACCTTTTGCGTATTTTCGATCGATTCAGGATAATCGAACAGCATCTGGCGCATCTCGTCCTCGCTTTTGAGGTAAAACTCATCGGCGGACATGCGCATGCGATTGACCTCTGTGACCACCTTGTTTGTCTGGATGCACAAAAGCACATCCTGCGCCTCCGCGTCGTCTTTATGTACATAGTGAATATCGTTGGTGGCTACGGTTTCGATGCCCAGTTCTTTGGCGATGCGCACAAGACCCGGCAGCACCTTCTGTTGCTCGGGCAGGCCGTGGTTTTGCAGCTCGATGTAAAAATCCTCGCCAAACATGCCTTGCAGGCGGCCGGCTAGGGCTTTGGCATCCTCATATCGATCCTGCAAAAGCAGCTGGGGGATATCCCCGGCGAGGCAGGCAGAAAGGCAGATCAGGCCCTCTTTATGTTCTTCCAGCAGGTTGTAATCGATGCGGGGGCGGTAATAAAAGCCCTCCACAAAGGCAATGGAAGAAAGCTGCATGAGGTTTTGATAGCCCCGCCGGTTTTTGGCAAGTAAAATCAGGTGCGCGTATTCGCGAAAGCCCTCCTTATCGTGTAGGGAGCGGGGGGCCACATAGGTCTCCATGCCAAGGATAGGCTTTACGCCCTGCCTTTTACATTCTTTATAAAAATCGATCACGCCATACATGGCCCCGTGGTCGGTAACGGCTAAGGAATCCATGCCCAAAGCCTTGGCCTGGGCCACCAGCTCCGGAATGCGGGCCGATCCGTCCAAAAGGCTGTATTGGGTATGCACGTGCAGGTGGGTAAACGACATAATTTCTATTCCTCCGTTTTAAGCCGGCCCGCGCCCTGCTCCCGCAATTCTTCGGCCAATTGGCCAAGCTTGGCAAAGCGGTGGTTAAGGCCGGATTTGGAAACCTCCGCCAGCTCCGAGAGCTCCGAGAGCGTCGCCTCGGGATTGCTCAGGCGCAGCTCCGCCGCCGCGCGCAGCCTGGGCGGCAGCGTATCAAGGCCCCGTGCGCTTTCGATATATTCGATATCCACCAGCTGGGCGGCGGAAGCGGCCGCAGCCTTGTTCATATTAGCGTCTTCAAAATTGCGGATGCGGTTGACGCTGCCCGCCACCTGCCGCACCACCCGCGCCTCTTCAAAGGCCAAGGTGCTATTCATCGCGCCCACCAGGGTGAGGAAATCCGAAACCATCTCCCCCTCCTTCAGATAGGCCACGTAGGCGTTTTTACGGGCGGAGCTGCGGGCGGGCAGGCCGTATTCGCCCAACAGGGCGCAAAGCTCCTTTGCAAAGCGCTCGTGCCTGCATACGATCTCAAAATGATAGCCCTTGCGGGGATCGCTTACGGAGCCGGCCCCAAGGAAAGCGCCGCGCAGATAGCAGCGCCGCTCATCCTCCCGCGCCACAAGCGCCTCGGGGATATGGCCCAGCGTAAGCTCTTCCTCGCCGCTCAAGCAGCCCGCATCGAGCAGCAGCGCCCGGCAGCCTTCGCCCGAGAGACGCACCACCGTGCAGCGCGCGCGCAAGCGGGCGGACTCGCTCAGGCGCATGGCCGTTTCCACGGCGTACAGCTCCGCCGCGAGCTGCGCGATCAGCTCGCCCACGGCGCCATTCTCCGTGGTGTATTGTACGCCCAGGCCCTCCCGGCCCAGGGTGATCGAGCCTGCGCTATAGGTGAGGGCGCACAGCAGCGAGCGCTTTTCACCCACGGTTTTGAGCCGCAGCTTGACCAGCTCCTCTTTCGCCTCCGATGCAAAGGACATGTTAACCGATCCTTCCCTTGATGGACGCCGCCTCAAGGGCGACATCCCGATGCTGCAGCGCGGTATCATAGCGGCCACGCATGCGGTTATAAAGCTCCTGCGCCACGCACACGGAGCGATGCCGCCCGCCCGTGCAGCCAAAGGCCACCAGCAGGCGGCGTTTATCCTGCTCGATATAGCGGGGGATCAGCCGCAGCAGCATGCTTTCGACCTGATCCAATGTGGCGGCCACATCCGCATCCGCCAGCACATACTCCCGTACGGCCGCATCCTGGCCGGAAAGGTTCTTAAGGGCGGGCTCATAATATGGATTGGGCGAAAAGCGCATATCCAGCACCATATCCGCCTCAAAGGGCACGCCCCGCTTAAAGCCGAAGCTCATGATTTCCAGGGAAAAGGGCGCATTGCGCTCATCCGCCACCCGTTCAAGGGCCTGCCGCAGCTCAATGGGCTGCATGCGAGAGGTATCGATGATATAATCCGCCCGGTCCCTTAGGCCGCCCAAGATCTCCCGCTCGGCTTCGATGCCCTCGCGCACATCCGGCCGCAGAGGGTGCGGGCGCCGGGTCTCGTTATAGCGCCGCTCAAGGATCTCATCGCGGCATTCCAAAAAAAGGATTTCGTAGCGCACGCCCAGGGCGGAGAGCCTGTCCAGCGCGGCCACCGCGTCGTGCCCGAAAACGCGCTCGCGGCTATCAATGACCACCGCCACCTTTTCGACAGGCGGGTCCGCCTTTTCGCAAAGGGCGGCAAAGCCATCCAGCAGTTCCGCGGGCAGGTTGTCCACACAAAAATAGCCCATATCTTCGAAGCGCCGCAGGGCTTGAGATTTTCCCGCCCCGCTGAGCCCCGTTACCACCAGCATCCGTTTCATGGCGACTCCCTCCCGATAAACTTGATCTCCGGTTCCAACAGCACGCCGCTATGTTCCAGCACCCGCCTGCGGACAAGCTCGATCAGCGCGTGCACATCCGCGCTGCTGGCATTCCCCGTGTTGATGATAAAGCCCGCGTGTAGCTCGCTCACCGCGGCCCCGCCCACACGCTCGCCCTTGAGGCCGGCGGCCTCGATCAGCGCGCCGGCGAAGTGGCCTTGGGGCCGCTTGAAAACGCTGCCCGCGCTGGGGTAGGATAAGGGCTGCTTCGCGCGGCGCTTTTCGCTATATTCGCGCATACGCGCCCGCATGCCGCCATCATCCGGCGCCAAGCGGAAGGCGGCCGCGGTGGCCACCCGCAGCGGCCAGGCAAAGGCGCTTTGGCGGTAGCCCAGCTCCCCTTCCGACGGCGCGCGGCAGAGAAACGCGCCCGTTAGCGCGTCAAAATATTCCACCTCGCGCAATACCTGTTTGATCTCGCCGCCATAAGCGCCCGCGTTCATGGCCAATGCCCCGCCCACGCTGCCCGGTATACCGGCGGCCCATTCAAGGCCCATCAGGCCATGGTCGGCCGCAAAATTGGCCAGGGCGGAAAGCAGCGTGCCCGCCAGGGCGAAAACCTGCCCCTCCTCCCGAAGCTCCATACCGGAAAAAGTCGGGCCCAGCTTGACGACCAAGCCTTCCACGCCCGCGTCGCTCACCAGAAGATTAGAGCCGTTGCCTATTAGCGTTACGGCCACGCCCTCTTCTTGGGCGCTTCGCAGGGCCAAGGAAAGGGCCGCCCCATCCCCGGGCTCAAAAAGGATCTGGGCCGGGCCGCCGATACGGAAGGAGGTATGGGCCGATAAAGGCACGTCCTTAACGGCGCCGTATGGGGCCAATATGGCAAATAGACGATCAATCCGCTGCTCCATAGCGCGCTCCTATGCTATAAATATTCATCTTATAGTTTACTGTATTTGCCCCCGCTCCACAAGCTCTTTCATCCGGGCTTCCAAGTCTACGCGGGCCGCCGCATCCCCATCCAGGGCGCGTTTAGCCAAGGCAAATAGCTCATCACGATAGCGCTGGTATAAGAAAGCGTTGGGCACCTGCGGCTCCGCCAACGCCGTTTGCACCGCCGCCACGATATCCGCCTCCGCTTCCTTTTCCTCCGGCAAAAGAACGGCGGGCAGGAGGCCCTGCTCCAGCAGGGATGCCTGATGATCCGCCCGCAGGATCAGCTCGAAATATGCTTCGATATAGGGTAGCTTGGCCGGTTCCGTATCCCGGGCCACGCCCAGGTATTGCACAAGGTCTGTATAACTGCCCGCGGGCCAGGTGCGATAGGTAAAGCCCTTGCCCGCCGTTTGCAGGCGGGCCATATCCCCCGCGTCCCGGATCTCCCCCAGGGCTATGGCCGCATCGCCGCCCTTGAAGGAATCATAGGGAGCGACCTGGCATTGTAGGCCCAGCAGGGCCGCCATTAGCTCGCTGCCCGCCATGCCGTAGCGCTGGCGCGCCTTTTTGCCATAGGTATAGGTGAGCGTATCCACGGCATCCGGCAACTCCGCCCGCCAGGTTTCCTCCGATAAGGAAACGCCCTTCTCCTGCTCCAAGCGGCTGTTGGAAAGCAGCAAATAACCGCTCATGGCATAGGGCACGGCATAGGTTTCGCCTGCCTGCATGCCGGTGCCTTCGAGGGCGGGCAAAAGCGTGGCCTTGATATCCGGTAAGGGCTGGAAGCGCTCGGCGTAGCCCCAACCCATGGGGAAAGAGTAAGCATCCGCCCGCTCGCCCCGATTTAAGCGCGCCTCGAACTCCTCCGGCGTCATGGCCGTTACATTGATGAACACGCCAAAATGCTTTTTTTCAAAGGCGGCGGCCCGATCTGAAAGCCAGGTGCCCAGGCTACCCTGATAGGGTTTAAAGCCCACGATATGCCAAAGGGTGATGATGCCCGAAAAGGTTTCGCCGCTTTCCTGCTTGCTTTGCAGCGTCAGCTCTTGCCGCTCCGAAGCAAGATACCCCGGCATCAGCAGCAGATACGCAGCGGCCAGCGCCGTGGCCAATAGGCCCAAAATCCATTCCCGCATCTTCATCTTGCATCACACCTCCCCTGCTATCCTATGTGCGAGGAGCTTTTACAATGCAATCCGCTTATGCCCTTTAAGAGGCCGCGCGCCGCCGCATCCATCGAAGTGCGGGATGCGGCCTTCCGCCCTATGGCGGGCGGATTTTTATAATAATCAAAACCGCCCGTCGAACGGGCGGTTTGACTAGGCCCTATAAGGGCATGATACAAGCTGCGCCTTAAGGCGCACTGAATAAGCTGCCAACCGCGTGGATTTTACGGGCTGCCCCTTAAGGGGCGGCTCTTACTTGCCCTTTTTTACCGGCTCACCCGTAAACGGATTAATATATTCCATCAGGCTTAACTGGTCTCCCGCTATATCATCTTGTAGCTGGTTT
>CAZAZI010000107.1:0-6316 GCA_964489575.1 uncultured Oscillospiraceae bacterium
GCCCTGATGCGCAGCGCCAAGGTGCAAAAAAAGGCCGCCCATGTGGGCTTTGACTGGGCGGAACCTAAGGATGCTCTGCAAAAGCTGCCCGAGGAAGCTGGCGAACTGCTCGAGGCGATGGAAGAAGGGGACGAAGCCCATGTGGACGAGGAGGTGGGCGACCTGCTTTTTGCGGCTGTGAATGTGGCGAGGCTATTGGGACGGGACCCGGAGGCCCTGCTGCACAAGGCCACGGATAAATTTATAGACCGCTTTAGCCGCATGGAGGCGAACATTTTACAGGAGCGGGGGACGCTTTGCGGCATGCCCCTTCCCCAGATGGACGCCTATTGGGAAGCAGTGAAGGCAGAGCGGCAAAAAAAATAGGTATTTAGGGCATTTTTTCAAAAAAGGGCTTGCCCTGCAAGGGAAACCTTGGTACAATATACGAGGATTTTGACCCGATATTTTTACTTTTTGAAATTGCTTAGGAGGTACCACAATGAACAAAACCGAACTGATCGCGGCCGTTGCTGAAAAGAGCGCCCTTTCTAAGAAGGATGCCGAAAAGGCCGTGACCGCCGTCCTTTCCACCATTACCGAAACCCTTAAGGCCGGCGAAAAGGTTCAGCTGGTTGGCTTTGGTATGTTTGAGGTTCGCGAGCGCCCCGCGCATAAGGGCCATAACCCCATGACCGGCGAAGAGATCCAGATCGCCGCCAGCAAGGCCCCCGCTTTCAAGGCCGGCAAGGCTTTCAAAGAGTCCCTCAACTAAATTTTTAGCAAAGCAAGAGCTCCTTCCCTGGAGGGGGCTTTTTGTTTTACGTTTTTCCTTGACAAAAGCGCGCTTGATCCTTTACTATAAGATTAGTAACAGTTCTTATTTCGAAAGGATAGGGCCATGATCTATTCCAAGCAGCGCGAGTTTGTGCTGGAGGCCGTGCGGGAAACCCAGGGCCAGCACCCCACGGCGGATGCATTATATACAGCCATTCGGGAGCAGAGCCCCAGCGTCAGCTTAGCCACCGTGTACCGCAACCTCAACCAGCTGGCGGAGGCCGGGCAGATCGCCCGCATATCCATCCCCGGCGCGGCTGATCGGTTTGACCCTGTGGCGGATGGCCACTCCCACCTGATCTGCCGCGATTGCGGCGCCGTGGTGGATATCCCCAGCGCCGCCCTGCCAGACCTCGCGGGCCCCGTGGCGGCGGCTACGGGCTGCCTGGTCGAAAGCTGCGGCCTGGTTTTCTACGGCCTTTGTTCCGGCTGCGCGGCCGCGCGGGAATCCTGAAAATATCCGCTTGACCTGCGGGGCGCAAAAGAGCGCTCCGCTTTTTTATTCACATCATCTGCGCCATTTCGCTGCGCAGAACCTTGATGATGTGCTTCTCAAGGCGCGATATATAGCTCTGGGAGATGCCTAGCATATCCGCCACCTGCTTCTGCGTGTATTCCCGGCTGCCCGAGAGGCCAAAGCGAAGCTCCATGATCTGCTTTTCCCTGGGGGTCAGCTTATCCATAGCCAGGCTCAGCAGCTCCTTATCCACCTCGTCTTCAAGGTTGCGGCAGACCACATCCGGGTCCGTGCCCAATATATCCGAAAGCAGCAGCTCGTTGCCATCCCAATCCACGTTCAGCGGTTCATCCAAAGATACCTCCAGCTTTAGCTTGCAGCTGCGGCGCAGGTACATCAATATCTCGTTTTCAATGCAACGGGAGGCGTAGGTGGCCAACTTGATCTTTTTGCGCGCGTCAAAGGTATTCACGGCCTTGATCAGGCCGATGGCGCCGATGGAGATCAAATCCTCGATGCAAACGCCGGTATTTTCGAATTTGCGGGCGATATACACCACCAGCCGTAGGTTGCGCTCGATGAGGGTCTGCTTCACATCCTCCCGGCCTTGCAGGAGCGCGTGCATGAGCTGGGCCTCCTCCTCCTTGCTCAGGGGAGGCGGCAGGGCTTCGCCGCTATTGATGTAATACAGAGCGCCGCGAAGATCCACGCGGGCATAGAGCCGCAGCAGCAGCTTGTAAAGAAGGGCGGGCGTCATAGATTTCTCTCTCCTGTTGCAATAGGCAGGGCCGCGGGCGGAACGAGGGCCTGGGCGCTTTGAAGGGGCTGCGGGCTGAGGGCCAGCACGGCGTTGATGCGCGCGCCATCCAGATAAACGCGCTGGGGCCGCAGGCCGTAGAGGATGCCGCCGCCGCCCAGCGTCTGCGCCGGAATGGGCAGGCGCGCCTCCGCGGATAGGGCGGGCAGATAGGCCACGATCACGGGCAGGCCGGAAAGGGGGTCGAAGAGGCTGCTGCCGCTGTCGATCAGGGCTTCCAGGCGGTACCGCGCGCCCCGGTGCTCGATCTCTAAACGGGCGCGTCCCTGTTGCCGCCGCCGGAGGATGCTTCTGGCCATGCGGGGCAAAAAGGAGGCCAGCAGGGCGATGCAAAGGGCCGTGCGCAGGGGCAGGCCGCTCCAGATCACGCCCTCCTCCATCCTCCCCCCGGTGGCCAGGGCCAGGGCAAAGGCCATGCCGCCCACGGCGAAGGCCGCGCCGAACAGGCACGCGACACACAGGGCGTAATCCTTGAACCCTTTGGGCGAAAAAGCCAGGGCCAGGGCGCAGCCAAAGGCCAGCTTACCCGGCAGGCTCCCCGCCGGCTGCCAATATACGGCTAAAAGCGCATACAGCGCCCCCAAAATACAGCCCGTGGCCGTATGCCATCCCGCCAGCCTTCGCCCCCGCAGCGCGGCGGCCAGGCGCAGGATGATCCAGTCCATCAGGGCGTTATCCAGCAAAAATAGCTCGATATACACATCCGGCCACCCCCATGGGCTTTATATTAACATACGGGGCTTGGAAAGGTTGTAGAACCGCCGGGGCATATATATGCGAAAATTTGTCAAACAAACCAAGGCCCCGGGCGTACTGTGCAGCCGGGGCCTTGCGGTTTCTATGTGTTTTTAGTTTCCCAGTTCGATGCTGATTTTGGAGAAAATATCCAGCAGGGCTTCCACCTTGACGGTTTGCTTTTCCTCGCCTTTGATGTCGAGAATGGCCTTGCCCTCGTGCATCATCACCAAGCGGGTGCCGTAGTCCACGGCATAGCGCAGGTTGTGCGTTACCATCACGGTGGTGATCGCATGCGCGCGGATCAGCTTATCCGTAAGGTGCATAATGGTTTCGCTGGATTTGGGGTCCAGCGCGGCTGTGTGCTCGTCGAGGATCAAGAGGTCAACCTTGGTCATGTTGGCGATTACCATGGCCAGGGCCTGCCGCTGACCGCCGCTGAGCGCGCCCACCTGGGTAGAGAGGCGGTTCTCAAGTCCCATTTCGCATTGTTCCAGCAACTGGCGGTAATAATCCCGCCGCTTTTTATCGATGGCAAAGCCCAGGCCGTACGCCCTGCCCTTATTATCCGCCAGGGCCAGGTTTTCGAGGATGGTAAGGCCTGCGCAGGTGCCCGCCTTTGGCTCCTGAAAAACCCGGCCGATAAAGGCTGCACGGCTATGCTCGCGCATGTGGGTAATATCCTTGCCGCGGAAGCGGATGCTGCCGCCCTCGGGCTGCAAGGTGCCGCAGATGAGATTTAAAAGGGTGGTTTTGCCGCTGCCGTTGGAACCAATCACGGATACGAACTCCCCGACCTCAACCGCAAAATTGAAGCCGTTAAAGAGTATGGCTTCATCCGGCGTGCCCATGTTGAAGCTTTTTTGCAGGTTCTCCATGCTCAGCATTCGCTTGCCCTCCCCTTTTTGGTTCCTATGCGGCCGCTGAACACCAGCGCCAGCGTAAAGAGCAGCGCCATCAGCAGCTTGAGGTATTCCGTGGGCAGGCCCAGTCCCAATGCCACGGTAAGCACGGCCTTATAGGCTACGCTGCCCAATATGACCATGGTGGTGGCCTTGAGGCGGCTCTTTTTGAACACGCTCAGGCCGATGATCACGCTGGCCAGGCCCAACACCACCATGCCCACGCCCATCTGCTGATCCGCCGAGCCTTTGCTCTGGGCGATCACGCTGCCGGCCAGGGCCGCGAAGCCGTTTCCCAAAGCCAAGCCCAGGATTTTGCTGTTGCCAGGGTCGCGGGAAAGCAGGGTTACATATTTTTCGTTGTTGCCGGTGGCCCGAAGCAGAAGGCCGGATTTGGTTTTGAGGAAGGCGTCCAGCAGCAGCTTGCAAATTACCGCAACCACCAGCGAAACCAACATCGTGCGCAGGTACATGCCGCCGATACGCTCGGGGATCAGTGCGCCCAGGAAGGTGCTGAAGATGGTGGGCTTGCGGAAAAAGCTGGCCACGCTGGCCCCGCCGTTGAAGGCGAAGAGGATCACCAGATTGATGGATAAAAGGGCCGTGTAGACCAGAATGCCGCAGAGCAGGGGCCGGATGCGCAGCTTCACATGCAAAAGGCCCGTAACGCACCCCGCCATTGCCCCGGCTGCAAAGGAAAGGATCAGGCAGAGCCAGGGGTTCACGCCGGCCAAAATCAGCACGGCCGTGACGATGGCCCCCATGGGCATGGTGCCATCTACGGAAAGATCGGGGAAATCCAGAATGCTGTAGGTGATATACACGCCCAGGGCCATGATGGCATACATAAACCCCTCTTCCAGCGTGACCTTGCAGATGTTGAGAAAAATATCCATCTATTGCTCCCCCAATCTTTGTTGCTTCAAACCGTATGCCGGGGCGGTACAGCCGCCCCGGCCTTTATGCCTGTGAATGCTTGCTTATTCCTGCCCGGTGGTCACCAGAGCGGCGCCCGCGTAAGCTTCGGGAAGCGCAATGCCGAAGGCGGCCAGTACATCTGTATTGACGATGGGGGTCGCGTCCATGATCTGGCGCACAGCCATGGCGGCCGCGTCGCTGCCGCCGAGAATGGAGAGGGCCATTTCGCCGGTCACATTGCCCAGGGCAACGTAATCGATGCCCACGCTGGCCAGGCAGCCGTTGATCACCTGTTCCTCCTCCGATCCGTATACGGGGATGCCCGCGGCGTTGGCCTGCTCCAAAAGAATGCCGAGGTTGTTGACTACGTTGTTATCCGTGAAGTTGTTGATGCAATCCACCTTGGCGGCCAGGGCAGCCGCCGCCTGGGGGATATCCGCGGCCGTCTGCACGCCCTGCTCCACGATCTCCATGCCGAACTGCGGGGCGATGGCCTTAATCTGGCCTAGTTGGGAAACGGAGTTGGCCTCGCTGGTGGTATAGAGGATGCCGATGGACTTGGCCTCGGGCTGCAGCGTGGTGATCAGGCCCAGCTGGGCGGCGAAATCCAGCACATCGCTGGTGCCGGTGCAGTTGCCCCCGGGGGCTTCCATGCTATCCACCAAGCCGGCGGCCACAGGGTCGCTCACAGCGCAGAACACCACGGGGATATCCGTATTGGCTGCCGCCGCATAGGCGGAAACCGCTGCCGGGGTGGCGATGCCGATCAGCATGTCGTAACTCTTGGCAACCATGTTCTTGGCAATGGTATCACAGGTAGCGGAATCAAAGTTGCCGTTCTGCAGGTCGATGGTCACGTTGCCGCCAGCCTCGAGGGCCTGCCGTACGCCCTCGTAGCAGTTATCCAAGCTGGGGTGACTGCCAAACTGGATCACGCCCACGGTGAAGCTGCCGCCGCTCTTTGCGGGCGCTTCCGTTGCGGGCGCTTGCGCGGCGTGCTGCACGCTCTTTGCGCAGCCTGCGAAAGCGGTCAGGGCCAAGGACAGGATCAACAGCAGGGAAAGCGCTTTCTTCGTGGTTTTCATGGATCTATCTCCTTAAAAAATATTTTTGATGGTTCATATAGGCGGGCAAATAAAAATGCCCTTATCCTATCGTCATAGGACAAGAGCCAGTCTTGCGGTGCCACCTATGTTCGCCTCCCCGGAGGGAAGCGCCCTCTGCCGCATGCCATCACATGCGCGCCGCTATAACGTGCAGCCCCCGTTCCGCTATCCCGCCCGTGGGCGGCTCGCGAACCCTCATGAGTCCATTCGCCGAAACCCGTGTTGCCGCATTCCCACCAGCTAGCGGCTCTCTTAAACCTAGGTAACTCCGGTTACTCTTCTCAATCAACAGTTTATCAGATTGTTACTGATGATACCATCCGTTCTGGGTTTTGTCAACAGGGTATGCGCAAAATTTAATTGTGTGCGGGAGCGCACCGCCAAAGCGGCTGTGGCCCCCGCACGCCCTGCGTCCGCTATTTTTTTGCCACGGGCGCCTGGATCTCCGTGAGCCAGTCGTCTACGCTGTCCTTATTCCAGATGCCGTCGATATAGCTTTCCCGCACGGGTCCGGTTATGCGATAGCCGTTTTGCTCCACCCATTGCATGGCGTAGGCGTAAGCCG
>CAZAZI010000108.1:0-6247 GCA_964489575.1 uncultured Oscillospiraceae bacterium
CTACTTCCGTATGCTGTTCCCGACCGTCACAAGGTGCGTGTTTGACGCTTACACTAAATCTATGGGATAATCAGACTAGTCGTTAGAGGCTAGGACGAGTAGAACGAAAACAGGTCACTTCGTTCACAAGTGACCTGTTAGATGAAGATGGGGTTACATACCCTGATGTTTATTCCGACGGTCACTATACAACCGCTCATAGCTTTCCCACATTAGGCCCCAACAGGTCACTTCTCGCAAAAGTGACCTGTTGGATTGAAGTGGGGATTAACTCACACTTGTTTTCGACGGTCGCTATAATCATTGTTTGGAACGAACCAGAAGCGCAGCAAATCCCTATTGTTCCGGTGGGGGTGATTGTCAATGAAAGAATTTTACAGACTAGCGAAACTGCTTTTGCTCTATCGTATGATAGACAAACTCTTCGATGACTAGCTCCCCTGCTGTGGCATATCGCTTCTAGCCAAGCGGTTAGCCACTAATCTTTCGCTGTGCTTCTGGTTCGTTCCCCGTGCAATAATATACATATATTATAACACACTTTTGTAAATTTTTCAACCCCCAATTTTAATTCCAGGTTCTCCTTGTTATTGAATGCTTGGTATATTTAATACATTATTTCCGCCCAGGCACTAACTTTTGACGCATGTTCGGCTATTCCCGTAACCATTCATCCCAGTTTCCAGCCAGTTCGTGTTCAAATTGCTCTATTACATAAGCGTTGCTCTCAGCAAATAGCCCAGTACTGTCATCTTTTAAGGCATCATAAGTTTTGCTTCTTAGGAACAGATTAGTGGCCTCCTCACTGCTTAATCCTCTGTTTCCAACTAAATAGCTCACTACTCCCCTTACTGTAATATGCTGTGCCTGCTCTATGTCTTTTTTCCCAGGCTTCATTATATAATCCTCCTGCTAACAATTTTTAATGACCGTTGTGCCACAGCATTATTGCCGAAGTACCATTGTTCTGGTAATGGGTTATTTCTATTGTTCAAAGTCCTTATTAAAGCTTTTCTTACTTCCTTACTTTCTCGGACATAATCTGGTGATTCCATATATTTCTTTATCTCCGCCAAGGTTTTATCATCAGCTGTAGGCCCAGATACTATATCGTATCTATGAGCCCTCGTTCTTGAGTTTCTATTTGCAATTATAAAGTCTAACCACTCCTCGTCTACCCTATCAAACCTTTTATAGTTACATCTTGTTGTTACATCAGTATCGAATTCCAAAGCATACACATACTTGTCTATGTACATCTGGCTTATACCCCGCCATTTGGCCTCCGTATCTGCCTTGCGCCTAACAAAGCTTTCAGCTGACTTTGTGGCCACAGATGCGTAGAATCCTTTTCCGAAGTCTTTATATCCTCGTCCTCTGTTTATGTCAACCTGCCCAAAGTCCTGTGTACTTCCATGGTATAACTTCAATATCATTTGAGTTCAACTCCTTTTTCCTTGAGTCTCCGCTCAAATTCCTGAACCACGCCTGCTGTGCCAGTACCTTGATACACTTCATATCCTGTACGCAGAATCTTTAAGATTTCATGCTCTCTGTCTAGCTCTGTAAATTGCCTTGGGCTTAAATTCCATTTCTTCATCATCATTTCAGCAGCACTAATCTGCAACTCTATTACGCAAGCCTCGTAAGGGTCTATTGGCTTAATCACTATGCCCTCCATTTTTATGCCCCCCCATGCTTTTATCATATATCTCATTATACCCCAATGTTCGGAATTTACCCTTCATTTTTCTTACCTTTATGGTCAATACTCACCTGTAAATTTTTTGGCCCCAAATTTGGTTTTTAGTAGCCCCAGTATGTAGTGGCCATGTAAATTTAGCACATTCTTTTCAGTTAGGCTAATACAATCCCAGTTCTCCTTATCTCTCCTATGAATCCTGTCTTATCTTGTGAGGTATCTAATAATATCGGCTCTATGTCTAAGCTTATATCTCTAGTTAACTTATATAGTTTAGTGTATACTTCTAACCAGTCTTCAGATAAACCATTTACAATAACTGCTATATCAATGTCGCTTGCCCCACTAGCATTTCCCTTCGCGTAAGAACCATAAAGGATAACAGTTTCAGCCTGAATCACTTTCTCTACTTCTTTAGCGTATCTGTTAGCTATATCCATAACTGTTTTTTGATCCCACATAGTAGCGTCTCCGTCTTATTTAACAAGTCCTCACACTGCTTAATGTAAGCGTATATTCTATTTGTTTATAACGGTTTCTATCAGGCTTTTTGCCCTTGCTCTTACGATTTTAGTCAGTCCTTTAAGCCTCTCCTCGCTAAACTCTGAATTCTTCTTGCTGTCTAGGCTAAGCTCCAGATGATTCGCTACATCCATGACGCCTTTCAATATTTTTCTATTTATCGCCCAGGATGCCTGAGACTCAAATGAACATATCACCCCATGGGGTTCTAACGTACTGTCCGCAATAGCCATTGCCTCTTCATATCTTCCGGTGTCCAACAATTTGTATGCTTTGAATTGGGATAGCAAAGCCAAGTTATTATCGAATATGGGAGCCATGGCAAATGGTTTAAAGGTCTCCGAATCAACTAACATCCCGTAGTTATCCCCATGCCTGTCGGTGTTATATGTCAGATAATCCAAAACTAGCTGATACCTGTACAATTCTCCATTCTGCATGTTATCCATATATTTTAATATGTTTCTTGGATCTTTAATAGCGTCTCCAAACAAGTCAAAAGCTGTAACTAGGCTTACACCCTCATTACAAAAGCATTTGCATCTGCTATAGCTCTGCCCGTATTCGTCGTATCTTAGGCTATAATCTACATAGTCTACGTCGGGTCTTAAGCCTAACCGATGGGCAACTTGGCAGCACAAGTATTCACTCTCAGACTCTACTCCCTTGTAATCGCTCCTTTTGTTAAGCATTATAGTTCCATCGGCTCTCTTCCAGCTCTTTATAAAGCTTCCACCAGTAGTAAACATCGGAGACCCAACCAAATCATGTGCGCTCAATCCTTTCACATGGCCTTGAAATACAGCTGCGTAAGCCTTGTTATTGAAAGAGTTTCTGTATGGATTTACGCTGTCCCAATCAATTACCTCATTTTCCCCTTTTATCCACACAGTATCGTTAAGGCTAATAGCGTGTGTTATTTCTATAATAGCAGTTAGACTGTCCAGCTTTGCCTCTTTAACTATGGCAGCTATATGTGACATGCCTATAGGAGAGTATCTTCTCAATAACCACGCCTCTATATTTTTCATCCAGTGGGGCAGGTCAGTATACTGTTCCACTATAACCGTATAGCCCGCACTAGTGCCTAGCACAGCCATAACTATGTTTTTATTCATCAATAGGTATCTAGCCACTGTAGCACTCCCCCACGATTTATTTGTCTTACAATCTCTTCAGCCTATCTAATGTAGCTGGGTAGATTGATATTGTTACAAACTTCTATAAGAAGTGTAAGGTCTCTCTGTACGTCTGCCTAAAGTTAGTTATTCATGGCTAAACTCATTATCTCCCTGAGGTCTGTTATTACATTATATGGCTTATATTCCCCGTAAACGTCGGGAGAATTGGTTACCACTACTTGAAGATTGTCAGAGCAGACTAGCTCTAGTATAGAAGCCAATGATCTTGACTCCACCGCGTTTTTTACTCTATACAGGTAACTACCTGCAAGGTCAAATCTTTTTATAACTATGTACCTTTCTCCAACGTACCCCGTGCTTAGCAGCTCATAGGCTCTGTTGTATCCCTCGATCATAACGTCCTCCAGTCAGCCTTCCTAGTTCGCTTACAAAGTCCTCTTTACTTCGTATTATTCCGCTGCTGTACATCTTTCTCATAGCAGCCCCTATTTCATCTCTTTTATATTTATATAAATATATATGTGCCAGCTCATTAAATCCGTAGTCCTCGCTCGACCATATCTGTATCTCTATAGGATAATGTAGGTTATCCCGGCTGTAATACAAGTGTATTGCTCTGTACCCGTCGTCTTTCTTTTTTCCGTGCCTTAAGTCCACTACTCTAAAGTAGTCTGGAATTCTACTCAATGCAGGGTATTCATGCATAGTTATTCTAAATCCCAATAGATCGTTGAAGCAAGTCGTGAAGCTACCTCCATACGTCACATATTTATCGTACTTCAGCATCACCGACTGCCACGTTTTCACCCTATACGGCGCGTACCTATCAATCTCGCTGTTAGAGTCTATCTTCTCCTTATATGCTGCCAGATCGTGCATAACATCCGATAAGTTTATTTCCGATAGATGCAGTTTTTTCAAAGAACTATTGAATGCCTGTGTTCTGAATGACACGGAATCAAGGAACCGCTTTTCAGGTAGCCCGGTTTTATTCATGATTTACCCCCCAACCCGTGTTTCACCCATACTTAGCTCCGCTTCTTTCTGCATTAATCCAATAGTTCCGATATTCTATACTGTATAAATTTTTCTATGGAGGCTAGTCTCCACTCCGGCAAGTTATACGACTTATGCCTCTCAAACTTAAAGTTTATTAACCTTATTAAAGCTTCCCTTTGGCTGTTGCCAATAAAGCTCTTGGCTGCATACACTTGATCTGTGTTGAATGCATTTAGTCTGGTCTTTGCATATTCATTTATATTCCTAATGTCCTCTTTCATCCCAAAGTTAAACAGCGACATTCCATGGTCAAATAAAGGTGCTGCCCCTACATACATACCGCTATAATTATCTCTCAATAGTCCAAAATTACCGAAATGCCTATCTGTATTGCATATAACAGCATCAAATATTATCATGTCGCTAAAGTTTTTCTCTCCAAAAGCGTCTATAGCGTTCTTCACAACTCTACAGTCAGTAACGTACCAGATCGGCACGAAACTATACTGTTTAGATGTAAATAGTCTGCACACTGACACCAATTCTCCCTTAAACTTAGCCAAGTTATACTCTATCGCGTTTAGGCCCATCCTCTCAGCAACTTGGTAAGCATAATACTCCGAGTATGGCTCTAACCCAGTATTTGCCGCTCCCGATGTGCCCCCTTTATATAAATAGACTTCTCCATTAACCCTACGCCAACACTTTTTCAGCATTCCGTTTGTAGTTAATTCTGGCGAAGTAGTTATCCCTTGTACATTAGACGTGTATCCAGTAAACGCCGCTAATTGCAACGCCGCTGAGAATTCATTATCGTATAAATTGTACTGCGAGAACTCTCCTTCAAAGTTCTCTGGTACAACCCAGTATGCATCTGTTACAGATAGCCCCAAGCCTATCTTTACTATGTCTATGGGCCTTACTGGATGCCCAATAGAAGCCAGTATCTTATTCACAAACTCTCTGTTTTTTGGTATAGACCTAGCCCTTAACCATTCAGCTACTCCCATTTCCATTAGTCCTATCGGGAACAGCATAGCCTTACTCTGGTCTACTTCTGTGATTGCCATCTCATAATCTAACGCTCCCACTGGCCCAGCCTCAAATTTTATGAGTGGGGTGTCGAATATCTTTATGATGAATTTCTCCTTCATTTCTGTACCCCATCCTTTTAGTGTTGAACCATTCGTCCCTATCGGATTATAGTATCTAGGCCCGTCAACTAGGCTTTAATCCATATCGCTATATGGTTTCATATACTGTTATTCTCCTGCCTATAATAAAGCTCCGGCTCTCTTGTATATTGCTATCCACAGTATCTACTGGCTTATTCAGCCTCTCCGAAACCTCGTATACAAACTTTCCTATGGTTTCAACTGTCGGCCTTCCTTTGTGGGTGATTATCAGGTCTATATCGCTTTTATCGCTCGCCTCCCCATAAGCATAAGAACCGAACAGCTCTACCTTTTTAATCGGATATTTTACAGCCGCTTCTCTTACAATCTCGGTTATCTCGTCTAGACTTGGTATTTCTCTAGAGTATGTATTCGAATTATCTTTGGGGCTACCGAAAAAATCTTCCCATTCCTCTTTGGTTAATCCAGCCTCCAATACGCCGAATGGGTATCTTTCATTATTGTTTGATAGCATCTTTACTTTCTCTATAGTTGCAGCGTACATGGTTTTATACCCCCGCTCTTTCCAAATGCTTTTCAGCTATATCTATTACAGCTTGAAACTGTAATACTTCATCTATTCCGTGCAAGCCTCCAAATGCTTCTATGGAAGTCTTATGCATCTGTATTACGTCTTCTACCTTAATCTTCCTCATTACTTAGCTAGCTCTCTGAGCTCTTTTTCCCATCTCTTAACGAACTCCAAG
>CAZAZI010000109.1:0-6172 GCA_964489575.1 uncultured Oscillospiraceae bacterium
TCGACTTTTTCGGCGATGGCTGCGTGCCCTGCCAGGCCCTGATGCCCTTCGTCCACGAGATGGCCGAAACGTATGGGGACAAGCTTAAGTTCTGCTCCCTCAACACCACCAAGGCGCGCCGCCTGGCCATTGGCCTCAAGGTGCTGGGCCTGCCGACGATGGCCATTTTCAAGGATGGGCAAAAGGCGGAGGAGCTCGTTAAAGACGACGCCACCCCGGAAAACATCGAGGCTATGATCAAAAAGTATCTCTAATCTCTCTCCGTAAGCATTTTGCCCCTTGGGGCAGAGTACTTAATATGGCAAGTTTTGCCGCTTATCCTGAAAGGAAGGAGGAAAATCGTGATGAGCTTGCTAAAGGATAAAAAGGTCATCATCATCGGTGACCGTGACGGTATCCCCGGCCCTGCCATCGAGGAATGCGTAAAAGATGCGGGCGCTGAGGTCGTCTTCTCCTCGACCGAGTGCTTTGTCTGAACGGCCGCGGGTGCAATGGATCTTGAAAATCAAAAGCGGGTCAAAGAGCTAGCCGAGAAATACGGCCCCGAAAACATCATTGTGGTGTTGGGCGCGGCCGAAGGTGAAGCCGCTGGTCTGTCCGCCGAAACGGTGACGGCCGGTGATCCCACTTTTGCGGGTCCGTTGACAGGAGTCCAGTTGGGACTCAAGGTATACCATGTGTGCGAGGAAGCTATCAAAAGCGAAGTCTCGCCGGATCTTTATGATGAGCAGGTCGGCATGATGGAGATGGTTCTGGACGTTGACGATATCGCCAACGAAATGAGCAGCATCCGTGAGCAATACTGCAAGTATTAAGATCAACAAAAGGGGGGCGTGTCAGACATGGTTTGTGTGTGATGCGTCCCCCGCTTAATTCGATAGATATATTCTATAAATATAATAGATGGATGGTATAGAAGCTATGAACAGTGTTATCAAGGGAGCCAGCTATGTTTTGGCGCACGCGCCGGATATGGTGATTCATAACGGCTCAACCCAAACCACGGAGCGCATCGTGAACCCGGGCTCCGAGTATCTCGTGAAGCTTCCCAATCACCTGCGCGCCTATGAAGACGTGCTCAATTACCGCCCCAACCAGACCTATATCGGCAACCTGACCCCGGCGCAATTGGGGGCCGTCGTGCAGCCCTGGTATGACAAGCCCTTGGAGGATGGATCGCGCTACGGCAAGTTCGGCGAGATCATGCCTGAGGACGAATACTACATGCTGATGCAGGTCTGCGATGTGTTCGACCTGCTGCACCTCGAAAAGGGCTTTGTAGCGGATGTGAAGCCCCGTTTCACCGCCAACCCCATCATCAGCGAGGATATCGCGGCCCGCGTGCGCGAGGGCGTGGAGCAAGCCGAGATCGAGCATTTCGTCAACGACGAGCATGCCGAGGGCATGTATTATAACGGCAAGCTTGTGGGCTATGTAAAGCGCGCCCACGATGTGGATGTGAACCTTTCCGCCCACGTGATAATCGAAAACCTGGTCTCCAAATCCGGCAGCGTGCTGGCGTTGCTCTATTTGGTGAAGAACAGCGGCATCGAGAAGGGCGAAGTGGAATATGTGATCGATTGCAGCGAGGAAGCTTGCGGCGATGTAAACCAGCGCGGCGGCGGCAACTTCGCCAAGGCGGCTGCCGAGATCGCGGGCCTTTCCGCGGCCACCGGCAGCGATACACGCAGCTTCTGCGCGGGCCCTGCCCACGCCATGGTGCTGGCTGCTTCCCTGGTGAAGGCGGGCACCTATAAAAACGTGATGGTTACCGCCGGCGGCTGCACGGCCAAGCTGGGCATGAACGGCAAGGATCACGTCAACAAGGGCATGCCCATTTTAGAGGATATGCTGGCCGGCTTTGCCGCGTTGGTGAGCGCCAACGACGGCGTGAACCCCGAGATCGATACCGGCATCATCGGCAGGCATATGGTAGGCACCGGCTCCTCACCCCAGGCGGTTATCTCCAGCCTGGTGGCGGATCCGCTGGCACGCGCGGGCCACAAGATCCCGGATGTCGATAAATACGCTGCCGAGATGCAGAACCCCGATATCACCAAGCCTGCGGGCGCGGGCGATGTGCCCGCCGCCAACTATAAGATGATCGCGGCGCTGGCCGTGAAGCAGGGTGATATGGAAAAGGCGAGCCTCGCTACCTTTGCCGCGGAGCACGGCATGGTGGGTTGGGCGCCCACCCAGGGCCATATCCCCAGCGGCGTGCCCTACCTGGGTTTTGCCCGCGAGGAGATCCTGGCAGGCGAAACCGGCACGGCCATGATCATCGGCAAGGGCAGCCTGTTCCTGGGCCGCATGACCAACCTGTTCGACGGCGTATCCTTCATGGTGCGCAAGAACGAGGGCGCGCAGCAAGAAGCGGAAGGCGGCGTTTCCAAGGCGGAGATCCGCAGCCTCATCGCGGATGCGCTGCGGGATTTTGCAGCCTCCATGCAGGCTGAGTGAGTGAGGCAGGCCATGGCAAAGGATCAAGTTAAATCCATGATCGCCCAGACCTTCCTCGATATGGCCGACGCCCTGGAGAGCGGCCGTATGGGCGGCCGCCCCAAGATCGCCCTCACGGGCATGGGCAGCGAGCACGGGGAAGAGAACGCCATGCAAGGGGCCGTGCTGGCCGCCAGGCAGGGTGTGGACGTATACTACATCGGCACGCTCCATCACGAGGGCGTGACCACGGTAGAAGTGGCCGATGAAGACGAAGGCCATAAGAAGATGGAGGAGCTGCTCACCAGCGGCGAAGTGCAGGGCGCTGTCACCATGCACTATCCATTCCCCATCGGCGTATCCACTGTGGGCCGTTGCGTGACCCCGGGCAAGGGCAGGGAGATGTTCCTGGCCACCACCACGGGCACTTCCTCTACGGACCGCATCGAGGGCATGGTGAAGAATGCCATCTATGGCATTATCGCCGCCAAAGCCTGCGGCATTAAGGAGCCCACCGTAGGCGTCCTCAATGTGGACGGCGCGCGCCAGACCGAGACCATCCTCAAAGAGCTTGCCTCCCGCGGCTATCCCATCCGCTTCGCCACCTCGGGCCGGGCGGACGGCGGCTGCGTAATGCGCGGCAACGATGTGCTCACCGGTTCCGCGGATGTGATGGTGATGGATTCCCTCACGGGCAATGTCGTGATCAAAATGCTTTCCGCCGGCGCTTCCGGCGGCAGCTATGAAACCCTGGGCTGCGGCTACGGCCCAGGCATCGGTGAGGATTACGACCGGCTGGTGATGATCGTTTCACGCGCAAGCGGCGCGAACGTGATCGCTGGCGCGCTCACCTACGCGGCGGAGCTGGTCAACGGCGATTACCAGGCCGTGGCCAAGGCGGAGTTCGACGCCGCCAACGGCTGCTGCCTCAAAAAGCTGCTGGCCGAAAGCGTCGCCTCCCGCAAGGCCCCGGCTGCGGCCGCGGTGGAAGCGGTCAAGGCCCCGCCCACCGAGGTGGTGACCGCGGATATCGCGGGCGTTGAGGTGATGGATCTGGAGGACGCCGTGCAGCTCCTTTGGAAGAACAACATCTACGCCCAATCCGGCATGGGCTGCACCGGCCCCATCGTGCTGGTGAGCGACGCCAACTGGGAAAAGGCTAAAGCCATCCTGCAAGAGGGCGGCTTCGTAGGCAAATAAAACCGGCAATACAGCCTGCGCACACAGCAAACGAGCGGCCTAAAACTGGCCGCTCGTTTAATCATGGCAATTTTATAGGAACTTTTGCAGCCGGCGCAGGTTGTTTTCCTCGGTCGCGAGGAGCTTGCGGGCCAAATCCTTAGCCTCTTCCGGGGCGTCGGTGTACGCGCGCCGATCCCGGGCGATATCCACAATGCCCATCAGGCTGCCGTGCATGAGCATTTCCGCCATATGGGTGGATGTTCGGTCGATGTAGAGGTTGAGGTTCATATGCTTGCGCAGGGGCAGGAGGAAGGGCCGCCGGGGTTCCAGGTAGGCGGCTTCGAGCAGCTTCTCCGCCTCTTCCTGTATCTCGTGATATTGCGCGAATTGTTCCGCCATTGCCTGGCGGAAGTTCGCGTCCTCGCAGCGCTTGATCAAGCCGCCCAGGGACTCCTTTCCCATGGTGGCGTTTTCATATATGCTTTGCAGCAGCTTGGCGTTTTGATCCATCGTATCCGCTCCTTCTTCAACATTATCCGTAGTGTGGAGGAAAAAGGCGAAGAATATGCATTGCTCAAAAAGCGGCTGCGTATTATACTATAATGTGGATATATGTGAATACTTATACCGTATATGGTAGCACATAGCAATTTTTTCAAGCGGAGGCAATGGATGGCCAAGGACTACAACGTAAGCGACATCAAGATCATGGAAGGCCTGGAGGCAGTGCGTATGCGGCCGGGCATGTATATCGGCTCTACCGGCGTTAGGGGCCTGCACCACATCCTTTGGGAGATCGTGGACAACGCTGTGGACGAGGCGGCCAACGGCTATGCGGACCGGGTGCGCGTGACGCTGCATAAAAACCACGCGGTCACCGTGGAGGATAATGGCCGCGGTATCCCTGTGGGCATCCACGAAAAGCTGGGCGTAAGCGGCGTAGAGGTGGTTTTTACTCAGCTGCACGCGGGGGGTAAATTCGATAACGATAGCTACGGCTATTCCGGCGGCCTGCATGGGGTGGGCGCCAGCGTGGTCAATGCTTTAAGCGAATATTTGGAGGTGGAGGTCTACGCCGGCGGCAAGGTATATTCCCAGACCTTCCGCAGCTATGAGGATAGCCGGGGCAAGATTCTTTCCGGCCAGCCCATGACCCCCCTGCAGGAGCAGGGCCGCACCCGAAAGCGGGGGAGCAAGATCACCTTTTTGCCGGATAAGCGCGTGTTCGAAACGCTGGACATGCAGTTCGAGGCCATTGCCAAGCGAATGCGGGAGCTAGCTTACCTCAACCGGGGCGTAACCTTCACCCTCGTTGACGAGCGGGACAAGCGCGAAAAGGAATACTGCTTCGAGGGCGGTATTTCGGATTTCGTGCGTTATATGAATGGGGACAAGACCCCCCTTTACAACGAGCCGATTCATATTCGCGGCGAGCGGGACGGCATTGGCGTGGATATCGCCTTGCAGCATAACGACGGCTACAGCGAGAGCATCTTTTCCTATGTGAATAACATCCCCACCACCGAGGGAGGCACGCACGAAACGGGCTTTAAGGCGGCCCTCACCAAGGTGCTCAACGATTACTGCCGCAAGGCGGATATCCTTAAGGATAAAGATCCTTCGCTCTCCGGCGAGGATTTTCGCGAAGGGCTTACTGCCATCCTCTCGCTCAAGATGCACAGCATCCAGTTCGAGGGGCAAACCAAGACCCGCCTGGGCAACACCGAGGCCCGGCCCGCCGTGGAATATGTGGTTACGGAAAAGCTGGTTCCTTATCTGGAGGATTTAAAAAACGCCGAGACCGCCTCCAAGATCGCCGATAAGGCCGTGAAAGCAGCCAAGGTACGCGAAACGGCCCGCAAGGCCAAGAGCATGGCCCGGGAAAAAAACAAGCTCGAAAACGCCCCCCTGGTAGGCAAGTTGAGCAGCTGCACCGGCCGCAACCCCCAGCTGAACGAAATGTTCATCGTGGAGGGCGACAGCGCCGGCGGCAGCGCCAAGCAGGGGCGGGACCGGCGCTTTCAGGCCATATTGCCCATCCGCGGCAAGCCGCTCAATGTGGAAAAAAAGCGGCTCGACCAAGTGCTGGCCAATGAGGAGTTCCGCTCCATCATCACGGCCGTAGGCACGGGTATCGGCGAAGATTTCGATTTGAGCAGCCTCCGCTATAATAAGATCATCATCCTATCGGATGCGGATCAGGACGGCGCGCACATCCGGGCCATCCTTCTCACCTTCTTCTTCCGCTATATGAAGGAGCTGATTACGGACGGGCATGTGTACATCGGCCTCCCGCCCCTTTATAAGGTTCAAAAGGGCAAGGAGATCATTTATGCCTACGATGATCGGGAGCTGGCCGTAGCCACCCGCAAGGTGGGCAAGGGCTACACCCTCCAGCGCTACAAGGGCCTGGGCGAGATGAACCCCGAGCAGCTCTGGGAAACCACCATGGACCCCGAAGTGCGCCGTCTGCTGCGCGTTCAGATCGACGACGCCATCGAAGCCGACCGCGTATTCACCACGCTGATGGGCGACGAGGTCGAACCACGCC